>JBKJTQ010000198.1:0-22808 GCA_046589895.1 Sphingomicrobium sp. | reverse complement strand
GATGAATGCACGGCCCGGAACTTGCCGAGCAGCTCCTTGCCCGCGCCAGCCTCGAGATCCGGCGCAATATGTTCCAGTGTCAGCTCAGTAGAAGATTGTCATCGGCTCGGGGAACGTAACCGTGCCCGTCCAGTGGCACGCCAGGCCTCGAGTTCTCGAGACCTTCGGCGAGTCCGAAGATGCACGCTGCGCGGATCCCCGCCGGTGTTATAGTGTCACTACTGTAGAGCATCCTCATCGGCCTGATCTCCCGGGTGGACTCAGCATGCTCAGCTTCGGCACGATTGCCAGTGGAAAACTTGGTCCTGATTTGGCGCCTCCAAGAACGTGTGCGCCGCCGAAATGCTGGGTCTGGACTTCAGCTGCGATCACTCGCTTCGTGCGCACAGAGGGCAGAAACGAATGGTCGATTTTTGGGTGGCGGCTTCGGGCGCGCTGTGGTGTGACCTACTTGCGCCAATGCAGCCGAAGATACTCCGCAAACTGGCGATAGCTGTTGACTTTTTGCTGCACCGCAACATTGCTAAAACCATGAGGCGGCGCTGCAGGTGAGAATCGCAATCATCGATGAGAGCGGCGTGCGTGCGTCGGTCCTCGAGGACGGCCTCCGCGAAGCCGGATTCTCCGACATCGTCCTCGTGCCTCCGGTTGGGGCATTCGCGGCACGGCTCGAACGTCTTGCGCCCGACGTGGTGCTGATCGACCTCGGCAGTCCAAGCAGAGACGCGCTTGAGGATATGCTCGTCGTCAGCCGGTCGCTTGCCCGCCCGATCGCGATGTTCGTCGACCACTCAGATGAAGCGATGACGGGCGCAGCGATCGATGCGGGGGTCTCGGCCTATGTCGTCGATGGCCTGCGCAAGGAGCGGGTCAAGCCGATCCTCGACCTCGCCATTCGCCGCTTCAACGCCTTTGCCGAATTGAGGAACGAGCGCGACCAGGCGGTCCAGGCCCTTGCCGACCGCAAGACAATCGACCGCGCGAAGACCATCCTGATGGGCTCGCGCTCACTGACCGAGGCGGAGGCCTATGCCCTGCTACGCTCGACGGCCATGTCGCAATCGAAGAAAATCTCGGAGATTGCCGCCGCGCTGATCATTGCGCACGAAATGATGGGGGGATGAGTTTGACCGAGATTCGCGCGGCCTTCCTGCCGCTGACCGACGCCGCGATCCTGATCGTCGCGCAGGCCCTCGGGTTTGCGCGCGACGAGGACATTGACCTGGTTCTGGTGCGCGACACGAGTTGGGCCAACATTCGCGACCGGCTGGTTTATGGCCAAGTGAATGCGGCGCACATGCCGGCGCCGCTTGTCGTCGCAGTGTCGCTCGAAATCGGGAAACATGGCCCACGGCTGGTGGCGCCGTTCAAACTGGGGATGAACGGGACTGCGTTCACCGTCTCCCCGCAACTTGCGGCTGCGCTCGACCCCGATCCTACAAATCGGATCAGCGACCCGATCGCGACCGCCCACGACCTCGCCGGCGCGATTGGCCTGCATCACCGCAAGCCGATATTTGGCATCGTTCACCGTTTTTCGAGTATGGCACTGCTTTTGCGCTACTGGCTGGCAAGCGCCGATATCGACCCGGACCGTGACGTCACATTCCGGGTGCTTGCGCCGCTGCTCACCACCCAGGCGTTGGCAAGCGGTGAAGTCGATGCCGTCTTCGCCGGCGAGCCGTGGAACGCAGCAGCGGTCGCCGCCGGAGCCGGTGAAATCGTCACCACCGCGTCGGTGCTGTGGAAGCGCGGCGTGGAGAAGGTGTTGGCTCTGCGCGAGGATTGGGCGGACCGCAATCCCGACGCGCTCGACGCACTCATCCGGGCCCTCGATCGCGCCGCGGCGTGGTGCGACGACCCCGCGCATCACGTCGAACTGGCGCAGCTGCTTGCGGAGCCGCAACATCTTGATCAGCCGGCCGAGATCATTGCCCAGGGCCTGTCGGGCGCCTTGCCCCTGAGCTTTGGCGCCCCCCCGGTCGTGCTGCCCGACTTTCTGATCTTCCACCGAGAGGCCGCAAATTTTCCGTGGCGCAGCCAAGGCCTGTGGATTTACTCGCAACTCGTCCGCTGGAACATGGTCAAGCATAATGCCGAGGCACAGGCCGCGGCGGCCGACGTGTTCCGATCCGACCTCTACCGGCGCGCGTTGGCGCTTGGCGCGACGCCACTGCCGGGGGCAAGCTACAAGGTCGAAGGGGCGGTCGACCAGCCAGTCGCGGTTGGCGTGGATCGGGGCGAGCTTACGCTCATGCCGGATACCTTCTTCGACGGGCGAGTGTTCGATCCCGATGCGATCGGCCAATCTTTCGGCAGCTATCGCTGATGCGATTTCTTCGCACTTGCACAATATCGCCACGCGTGTAGCTTGAAGCTCGAAATCGCTGTCCAGCGCCGGACAGCTCGAATCGTAGCATTGCCGCTGTCCGATTCCGCATCCGCGGGCGATCGGGGGCGGCTTTTTTATTGGATCGGTCGTGGCGCTTTTCGTGAGTCAGCAGTTCGGCGATCAGCCCAATGGCGATAGCAAGGCGACGCCCTTGCTGAGCGGGAGCAGTCGGTTGCCGCATGAACAGTTGATCCGCGCAGGCGAGGTGTGGCTGGTCGGTGCCGGACCCGGTGACCCGGACCTGCTCACTCGCAAGGCCGAGAAGCTGATCGGCTGTGCCGACGTGATCTTTTACGATGCGCTGGTGGGGCCGGGTGTTCTCGCGCTTGCCGACGCGGCGAAGCTGGTGCCGGTCGGCAAGAGGTCGGGGCGCCATTCGAAGGACCAGAAGTCGATCAACCGGCTGCTAGTGGGGGCCGCCAAAAGCGGTGCGCGCGTCGTCCGCTTGAAGGGCGGCGACCCGTCGGTCTTTGCGCGCACCGGCGAGGAGATTGCCGAGCTTGCCCGGCATGGCATCGCCGCCCGTATTTGTCCGGGGATCACAGCGGCGAGTGCGGCGGCGGCAAGCGCGGGCGTGTCCCTGACACTGCGCGGCGTGGCTCGGCGGCTGGAGTTCGTGTCCGCTCGAGCCCGCGCCGGCGAAGACGTCGAACTTGACTGGCACAAGATCGCGGCGAGCGATGCAACCGTGGCGGTCTATATGGGCAAATCGGCCGCGCCGGAGGTGGCGCGCAAGCTGATGAGGGCGGGGCTGGACGGTGCGACCCCGGTTGTCGCGGTCGAAAACGCAAGCCTGCCCGAGGAGCGCGTCTTTACGACACGGCTCGACCTGCTTGCCTTCGTCCTGCGCACGGCGATTGGCAACGGCCCAGTCGTCCTGCTGATCGGGGCTGCGGTTGTGCCGTTCGACCGCGCGAGCACGGCCGTCGCGCCTTCGCTGGTGGCCTGCGCGTGACCATTCTTGGCGCGGTCATCGCCGGCGGGGCATCGTCGCGTTTCGGTAGCGACAAGGCCGCGGCGCTGCTCGCCGACAGGACGTTGCTCGATTATGTCATCGTAGGCCTGAGCGCGCAGACGGCTGCGATCGTGATCTGTGGGCGCAATGTGCATGGGTATTGCTGTCTTGCCGACCGGCCGCAACCGGGCCTGGGACCGCTTGGCGGGCTTGCTGCGGCGCTCCGTCATGCGCTCGATCACGGCCATGCCGGGGTTTTGACCTCGGCGTGCGACACACCGCTGGTACCACCAGACCTTGCCCTTCGTCTCGCGGGAGCCGTTTCTGCGGTCGTCCGCGAACAGCCGTTGTTCGGCTATTGGCCCGCCACTTTGTCCGACGTGCTCGACCGATTCCTTCAGAGCTCCCGCAATCGATCCGTGAATCATTGGGCAAGGGTCGCGGGCGCGCGGGAAATCCGCTACGCGCTAGCGCTTCCGAACATCAACTGGCCGGGCGACCTCGTAGCGCTCCGCCAAGGACTGGCCAGCGGATGACCGAACCTACCCCCGGTCTGATCGACAGCTTTGGCCGGCACATCAACTATGTCCGCCTCTCGGTGACCGACCGCTGCGACCTTCGCTGCCGTTATTGCATGGCCGAGAAGATGGACTTCATGCCGCGCGCCGACTTGCTCGCGTTCGACGAGATCGAGGCGCTCAGCGACATCCTGATTGCACGCGGTGTTGAGCGCATTCGCCTGACTGGCGGCGAGCCCCTTGTGCGGCGCGGCATCCTCGACCTTGTCACCACCTTGGGCAAGCGCATCGGCCGCGGGCTCGACGAACTGACGATGACCACCAACGGCACGCAACTGGCCGGCGCGGCAAAGGCGTTGTTCGCCAGCGGCATGCGGCGGGTCAATGTCAGCCTCGACACGCGGGACCCGCAGCGGTTCGCGCACGTCACGCGCCGCGGCAGATTAACCGAGGTTCTCGACGGGATCGCGGCTGCCAAGCGTGCGGGGTTAGCGGTCAAGATCAACATGGTGGCGTTGCGCGGGATCAACGACCACGAAATCGAGCCCATGCTGCGGTGGTGCGCAAGCGAGGGTCATGGCCTGACGCTCATCGAGACCATGCCGCTGGGCGAGGTCGAGCGGGACCGTATCCAGCATTATATGCCGCTGGATGCCGTACGGCGGGAGCTGGAGCAACGCTTCACGCTGGTCCCCTCGATCGTCCGCACCGGAGGACCGGCCCAATATTTCGACATTGCGGAACTTGGCATTCGGCTGGGTCTGATCACGCCGCTGACCAACAATTTCTGCGCTGGATGCAACCGGATTCGGATCGCGGCGACGGGGACGGTGTTCGGCTGTCTAGGACACAAACAGAAAGTCGAACTGCGCCATTTGTTGCGCCGCGGCGGTGCCGAGGCGGTCAATGCCGCCCTCGACGAGCTGCTTGCCGGCAAGCCGCGCCGCCACGCATTCGATATCGCGGCCGAGCGTCCAGCCGTCGCGCGGCACATGAGCGTTACCGGGGGCTGAGCATGTCGCCCGAGCAGATCGGCATTCTCGCTGCCGCCTTTTTAGTCGCGGCAGCGCTTTATTCCGCAGTCGGGCATGGCGGGGCGTCCGCCTACCTCGGGGTAATGGCGCTGTTTGCGGTGCCTCAGTCGGTGATGCGGCCGACCGCTTTAACCCTCAACCTCATCGTTGCAGGCATCGCGACCGTGCAGTTTTTCCGCGCGGGCCAGTTCAATCGACGCCTGTTCTCCAATTCGCCGCGCTGGCAATTCCGCTTGCGCTCGTTGGTGGCTGGCTCAGTTTGCCGGGCGAGGTCTACAAACTCGTCATCGGGCCCATGCTCTGGTTTGCCTCGATCCGCCTCCTGTGGCGACCGGCGGTTCCGATGGACGCACAGGTCAATCCGCCCAAGACGCCGATTGCGGTCGGCGCAGGTGCAGGCATTGGTCTGCTCGCGGGATTGACGGGCACCGGCGGTGGTATTTTCCTCAGCCCGCTGATCTTGCTCAATCGGTGGGAGACGCCGCGGCGCACTTCAGGCATCGCAGCGCTGTTCATGCTCGTCAATTCGGCGGCGGGACTGGCGGGCAATTTCGCAAGCGTCAGGCGGCTGCCGTCGGAACTGCCTTATTTCGTCGCCGCCGTTGCCATCGGCGCGGCACTCGGAACCTGGCTTGGCGCGCACCGCATCCCTCGACGTCGATTGGAGCAGACGCTGGCGGTTGTCCTATTAGTGGCGGGGACCAAGCTCGTGATCAGCTAGAGCCTATCGTCTGAGGTGAAAGCGCCTTTCGCTTTTGCCAGCAACCTGCATTAGGTTTAAATCATGGTCTAGAACGGCAGCACGCTTACCGCCGTGCCGGGCTCGCTCAACGGGCAGCCGCTTGGTCGCCTGATCAGCAGGTCGGCCGTCGCAAGAGTGCGCTGCGCACCTGAATCCTGATTATCCAGAGGCATTGCGTCCCCCTGAGACCAGCGCGCCCTGACGAACGTCTCGCGGTCGCTGCCAGCTGGGAGGGACGTGCTCAGCCTCGCCGATTGCCACGACAGCGCCGACAGCGGAGCCCTGCCGCATAGCCCGGAGATCAACGGTGCGAGAAACAGGCGTGCCGTGACCATCGCCGAAGTCGGGTTCCCGGGTAATCCAAGGATCAATTTTTCGCCTGCCCGACCGAACCAGACGGGCTTGCCCGGCTTGATCGACACCTTCGAGAACAGGAGTTCGAGGCCGGAGGGTCCAAACATCGATTTGGCGAAATCGCGTTCCCCGAAGGACGCACCGCCGGTGACGACGATCAGGTCCGCGTCATCGAGGGCTCGAGCGGCTGCGAATTCAAGCAATGCCTGGTCGTCGCTGATCCGCTCGCCTCGGAGCAGGTCGCCTCCCCACTGCCGACCGAGCGCCGCAACGCCCAGAGCTACGCTGTCGGGGATGGAGCCGGCAGTTGACCGGGCTTCGCCGGGACTGGCAAGCTCATCACCGGTGCTCAGCACGATCAACCGCGGCCGCGCCCATAGCGTGATTTCGCCGATATCGGCGGCAGCCGCGGCGACGATCGCGCGCGGTCCCAGCACCGTGCCCGCCGCAACAAGGCGATCGCCGATGGCGAAGTCCGACGCGTGGTTGCGAATATGCCGCGAGGGGCCCGGTGGAGAGTCGAATATGGCGTCGTCGCCATCGCGACGGACGACCTCCTGCACCACCACCCGATCGGCGCCGGCGGGAACCGCGCCGCCGGTGAAAATACGGGCGCACGTCCCCGGTGTGACTTTGGGTAGATCGGCTTGGCCAGCAAAGGACTCGCCGACCAGCGTCAGCCGGGCGGGCAGGTCGGCAAGATCCGCGCTGCGGACCGCATAGCCATCCATCGCCGACACGTCGCGACGCGGCGAGTCGATCGCGGCGACGACATCAGTAGCAAGCACGCGATCCGCCGCCTCTCCAACTGGCAAGGTTTCGATCCGTAACGGGCGCGCGTGCGCGGCGAAGATCGCGACGGCCTCGTCGAAACTGATCAAGTCCTCTCGCCTTCGGAGGTCCAGTCACCCGAGGCCCCGCCCGACTTTGCCATCACGCGGATTTCGCCGATGCGCATCGACCGATCGATCGCCTTGAGCATGTCGGAAAGGGTAAGGCAGGCAATGGTCGCGCCGGTCAGCGCCTCCAACTCCACTCGGGTTCTTCCGCGGGTTCGTGCTTCGACCTCGACACGAAAACCGGGTAAAAAGTCGTCGATCTCGATCGTGCCCATCACCTTGGTCAAAGGCCGCGGGTGGCACAGGGGTATGAGGTCCGCCGTCCGCTTCGCGCCCATGATGCCCGCCAGTTCTGCCGTGGCGATAACCGCGCCTTTGGGCGAAGTGTCGGCCCGGACCTGCTCCAGGGTCGCAGCGCAGATCAGAGACGCCGTCGCGCGAGCGGTGCGCGGCGTCTCCTCCTTCGCCGACACGTCGACCATCCGCGCGCGCCCTTGCGGGTCGAGGTGGGTAAGGCGCGTCATGCGCAGACGTGTCGCAGCCGAGCCACCTGCCCGGCCAGGGAGCAGGGCCGGTAGCGGCTATCCAGTTCCAGCAAGAGAATCAGGTCCCATCCGTCGCGGCAAGCGCCGGTCGATCCCGGCAGACAGAAAATGAATGTGTCATCGGCCTGCCCGGCAAAGGCACGCGACTGAAGCGTGGAGACACCGACAGTACCGAGACTGACGTGGTGAAAGACGACTGCAAAGCCGTCCATCTCGCGCCGGAACAGTGGCCGGATCGCCTCGGGGGTGACGTCGCGCGGGGCAAAGCCCGTCCCGCCAGTCGTGAGGATCACGTCGACGCCCTCATCGGCTACCCAGCAAAGCACCCGCTCGGCAATCTGGCTGACTTCGTCGCGCACGATGTCCTTGCCTGCGAGCTCATGACCGGCCGCCTGTAGCCGCTCGGCCAGCAACGCGCCCGATTTATCGCTATCGTCGTCGCGCGTATCGCTGATCGTCAGCACGGCGATCCTCAGCGGATGGAAGGCGAGGCTCTTGTCTATTCCGGGCATGCGTCGAGCCATCGGTTGCGATCTCGGATATCGGTGTCAGCCGGTTCGATCCAGCTGCGTCCGCTTGCTCCCTCCTCGCGCTTCCAGAAAACCGCGTCGGTCTTGAGTCGGTCCATGAGGTAGTCGGCGGCTTCGAAGGCCGCCCGCCGGTGGCGTGATAGCGCCGCTGCGAACACGATCGCTCCGCCGGGAGAAACTTCGCCGCAGCGATGCACGACCAGCGTCCGGCTTACGCCGAACCGATTGAGTGCGTCAGCCGCAATGTCGCGCAACGACTGCTCGGTCAGTCGGGGATGATGGTCGAGTACCAGCCTGTCGATGGCTGCCCCGTTCGCCCCGACGCGACGGGCGAGACCAACGAATGAAACGATCGCGCCATCCTCGCCCGCATTGGCCGCCAGCGTGGCAAACTCCCGGGCCGGATCGAACGACCCCGGCTCGAGGCGGGCGCTGCTGCGAAGCTCAACCACCGGACACAGCCGGCAAGAACTCGACGGCCTGCGAAGGCGGGATTCGATAGCTGTTTTTGACGATCTGATTGTCGACGCAGGCCCGAACCGACGGCCGGCCAAGCTCCGCAGCGAGTGCGGGGTAGAGAGCGGCAATCGCCGCGCGGAGATCGCCGATGCTGCAAGGCTCCTCCATGGCGACCTCCAGTTCTGGTCCCACGGGGTCTGCCAGCCTCCCGAACAGCCTTACGTTCACGATACTCTCCCACAATCGCGCATCCTCAAACCACGAACATTCCGCCGATCGCAAATCACAATTTCCCAGTTTCGCCCGCGGCGACTCCGGACCGTAGATCTCGTCACAGCTGAATGATGATGGCGCCTTCGCCGCTCAGAGCGGCCGGATAGGTTATCAGCCGGCATGCCGAGCCGACCTCCTCCCCGGTCCGGAGATTGAACATCCGGTCATGGAGCGGACAGATCACCATCTCGTCACCGATGAGGCCGTCCGCAAGCGGACCTTGCCGGTGAGGACAATCGGGTTGCGTTGCAAAGACCTCTCCGTTGTGCGTGTGGAATACCGCAATGCGCGTTCCGGCGACGAGGAAGTTACGTCCCTCGCCCAAAGGTATCTGCGACACCGACCCCAGGTTATGGCTGGTACCCGTGGTCATCATCAAACCCCTGCGTCAGCCGGAATAAGCGAGGCGAACTGGTTAGCCGTTTTAGGCTTGAGCGCTTCCTTCCAGGGATCATAAGCGGCATCGATCGATGCTTGCATGTTGGCCTCAAGTTCTGCCGCGACGCCTGCGGAGTCGTCCACGACGATCGCCCGGATCTTCTCAAGCCCGACGCGCGGCACGAAGTCGTAGGTGCGCTCCTTCCACTTCGCATTTTCGCGATAATATTGCATGAAGCGACCGGAGATGAGGACTACCTCCTCCTCACCATCCACCACGGTGAGAAGGTCGCCCTTTCGAATGTGCGCACCGGCAGCGCCGCCGACATAGATTTCCCATTTGCCATCGCCGATCGCCACCGCTCCGACGTCCTTGACATAGGCTTCCGAGCAGTTGCGTGGGCAGCCGGCAGTGGCAAGCTTCAACTTGCCCGGACTGTCGATGCCTCGGAAACGCTTTTCGATTTTCTGGGCCAGGCCCATGCTATCCCCCAGGCCGAAGCGGCAATGAGCATCTCCAATGCAGCTCTTGCAGGTGCGGTAACTCTTTCCCCACGCAGATCCCGAAGGCATGTCGAGGTCGCGCCACACCCCCGGCAAATCATCCTTGGCGATTCCGACCAGGTCGATGCGCTGGCCACCGGTCAGTTTTACCAGCGGCACATTGTATTTCACCGCCACCTCGGCAATCCGCATCAGTTCAGCCGGCGTGGTCACTCCACCCCTGATTTCGGGAATTACGGAGAAGGTGCCGTCGTTTTGAATATTGCCATGGACACGATCGTTGATGTAGCGGGCGTCGCGCTCGTCGTCATAGTCGGCGGCCCAGATCGTCGCGAGCAGTGACGCGAGCGGCGGCTTGGCGTTGGCATCCTCGATGCCGTTGCCCAAGACGCGGAACACCGACGACACCGACTTGAGGCCGCGCGCCTTGATTTCGGCCACCAGCTCGGGCTTGGCGAACGGCACGGTCGGCACATAATAATGGATCGAGGGATCCTCCTCGGCGGCGCCGCCACAGAAGAAGTCGACCACCTCGCCGACCAGCTTCTTGCACGAGCCGCAACCCATGCCGGCGCGCGTCGCCTTCATCACCGAGGTCGCGCTTTTGCAGCCCGCGGTCACGCTCGCCCCGATCGCCGCCTTGGTGACGCCGTTGCAATTGCAGACCTGGGTGTCAGCGGGCATCTCGTCGATCGTGACCGCCTGCGCCGGAGCGCCAAGATCGAACAACAGCGACAATCTCTCCTCGGGGAGCGGCGAGTTGCGATCGAATGCCTGCATCAGGAATGCCGCCTTCGAAATATCGCCCAGCAGGATACCCCCGACCAGCCGGCCGTCACGGACGATCAATTTCTTGTAAATGCCCTTCGACGGTTCGGTGAACTGGATCAGTTCGTCATGCTCATGCTCGGGCTCGATAATCCCCATCGACGCCAATTCGACCCCCATCACCTTGAGCTTCGTGGCCAGCTTCGAGCCGTGATAGGCTGCGTCACGGTCGAGGTCGGTGACATGGTCGGCGAACACCTTGGCCTGCTCCCACAGCGGGGCGACCAAGCCATAGACCTGGCCGCGATGCTGGGCGCACTCGCCGACGACGTAGACGCGGCGGTCGTCTATCGCTCGCATATGGTCATCGACGACGATCGCACGCTCGACGGTGAGACCCGCCTGGCGTCCGATCTCGGCATTGGGTTTGATGCCCGCCGAAACCACGACCATGTCGCATTCGAGCGTGCTTCCATCCTTGAAAGCGAGCCCCGAAACCCGACCATCAGGGCTGGACAGCACTTCTGTGGTCGACTTCGAGACGTGGACGACGACTCCCATCTTCTCCATGCCCGTGCGAAGCATCGCGCTGCCAGGGCCGTCGAGCTGGGCTTCCATGAGCTGGGGGCCAAGGTGCACGACATGCACTTCGCAGCCGTGGTTGATCAGGCCCCGTGCGGCCTCCAGCCCCAACAGCCCACCGCCGATGACGACGGCCTTGTTCGATTGCTTGGCGGTTGCGACGATCGCATCGCAATCGTCGATCGTGCGGAAGCCGAACACCCCCGGCCGCAATGCTTCGCCCTCGTAGATGCCCGGAATCGGCGGGATGAAGGCACGACTGCCGGTTGCAATCAGCAACACGTCGTAATGAGCGATCGTGCCCTTGTCGGACTTGACGCATTTGGCCGCCCGATCGATGTCGATGATGCGTTCACCGGCGTGAAGCAGGATATCATTCGCGACATACCAATCGAGCGGATTCATGAAGATGTCCGCCGCCTGCTGGACGCCGCTGAGAATGTTGGACAGCAGGATGCGATTGTAATTGCCGTAGGGCTCATCGCCGAACATCACGATGTCGAACAATTCGGCGCCGCCACGGGCGAGGACCTCCTCGACCGCGCGCGCTCCCGCCATGCCGTTGCCGACGACCACCAGTTTCTGTTTCATGATTCGGCTCCTGCCAGAAATGATGGAATTCAGATTTCGATGAAGCCAAGGTCGACGACGATTGTCCCGCTCACGCCGTCGGGCGCCGAGATGCTGAGGTCGATGCGCGTATCGGGCATGATGTCCTCGACCACCGCGAGCGGGACGTGGGTCGCGGCTTTCGCGCCGATCGGGAACAGGCGCATCGTCTCGCCATCACGCGTCAAGGTCAGCACGACCAGCGAGTCGCTCGAATTGCCGGCGCGCAAGTAGATCGGTTGCGCCCTCTTGTCGGACGCGACGGTATAAGTGGCGAGCGTGGCGGGTTGATCGAAACCACAACCGACGAACGCGAAAATGCCCTGGAGGAAGCGCGGTGTGGATTCGATCATCGGGTCTGTCCTTGTGGTTGTTGGATGGGAAGGTCGCCTGCTGCCAATGCGATCTTGGCGAGACGAGCCGCGGAAATCTTGAATTCGGGGATGCGCGAAACCGGATCGAGCGCGGTGTTGGAGGTGAGGAGATTGGCGTTGCCGCGACCCCCCCAGTGAAAGGGCACGAACACGGTATCGAGCCGGATCTTGCGGCTGAAGCGCGCACGCAGGATCGCCGCGCCGCGGCGCGTGGTGACCGAGATGAGTTCGTCATGCTCGATCTTCAAAGCGCGCGCGGCGTCGGGATGGACCTCGACGAACGGCTCGGGCTCGACGCCAAGCAGATCCGGCACGCGCCGGGTCTGGGTGCCCGATTGATAGTGGGCGAGGGCGCGTCCGGTTGTCAGATAGAAGGGATAATCGGCGCACGGACGCTCGGCGGGTTCGCCATGGTGAACGGGGTTGAAGCGCGCCAGGCCGTCGGGAAAGTGGAAGCGATCGGCAAACAGTCGCGGCGTGCCCGGATGATCCTCGTCGGGGCACGGCCAGAATATACCCGCTTCCTTGACGATCCGGGCGACACTGATGCCGGCGTAATCGGCTGTCCCGCCCGCGGAGGCGCGGCGCAATTCGTCATAAGCGGCGGCGGTGTCGAGCCGTCCGAAGTGGTTCGCGGTGCCGAGTTTCTCGGCCAGGGCGAACATGATTTCCGCGTCGGTCCACACCCCGACGGGTGGCGCCTTCGCTTTCCGGCGCAGGATGACGCGCCCTTCGAGGTTGGTGGTCGTGCCATCTTCCTCGGCCCACTGCGTGATGGGCAGCACGACGTCGGCCAGCCCGGCGGTTTCGGAGACGAAGATGTCCGCAACCACCAGCAGGTCGAGCGAAGCGAGCCGCTCGCGGAGCCGGTCGGTGTCGGGCGCCGATACGACAATGTTCGAGGCCATCACGAGCAGGCCCTTGATCGTGCCGTCCTTCCCAAGGGCGGCGAGCATCTCGCTTGCCGACAAGCCGGGCTGGGGAAGGCTGTGCGGATCGACGCCCCACACCTTGGCGACTGCCGCGCGATCGGCCGGATCGGCGAGCTTGCGATAGCCGGGGAGCTGGTCGGCCTTTTGGCCATGCTCGCGTCCGCCCTGGCCGTTGCCCTGGCCTGTCAGGCAGCCCCATCCGCTGTTCGGCCGGCCGGGAAGGCCGAGCGCCAGCGCGAGGTTGATGAACGCGAGACTATTATCGACGCCGTGGATCTGCTGCTCGGGGCCGCGCGCCGACAGGATCATCGCGCTGTTCGCTTCACCGAGCAGATGCGCCGCCTGGACGATCTGGGAAGCGGGAACGCCGGTAATCCGCTCGACCCGGTCGGGCCAATAGGAAGCGCTGATCCGCCGTACCTCCTCGAAACCCGAGGTTCGCGCGGCGATGAAATCGGGGTCGATCAGCCGGTCGCAAACGGCGACGTTGAGCAACCCCAGCGCGAGTGCCGCATCGCTTCCGGGGGTGAGTTGAAGATGGAGGTCGGCCGCCCCGGCGGTTGGCGTGCGGCGCGGGTCGGCGACGATCAGCGTGCCGCCGGCGGCGCGCTGCGCCTCGAACCACTGCATGATCGGCGGCATCGTCACCGCGGGGTTGCCGCCGACGATGAGCACCGCGCCGGCACCGGGAATATCCTCGAGCGGGAAGGGAAGGCCACGGTCGATGCCAAAGGCGCGCAGACCAGCGACAGCGGCCGACGCCATGCAGAAACGGCCGTTATAGTCAATGTTCGCCGTGCCCAGTGCGAGACGAGCGAACTTGCCGAGCAGATAGGCCTTTTCGTTGGTGAGACCGCCGCCCCCGAAGACGGCCATTGCGTCGGGTCCATGGGTCGCCTGCATATTACGGATGCGGCCGGCAATGAGTTCGAGCGCTTCGTCCCAGCTTGCCGGGCGCAATTGCTCTCTTTTGGCGTGACGGACGAGCGGTGTCGTCAGCCGGTCCGGGGCGGACAGTAATGTCGCGGCGGTCCAGCCCTTGCGGCAAAGCCCGCCGCGGTTGGTCGGGAAATCGCGCGCGGCGACCGACCAGTCGCCGCGATCGTCCTCGACCAGCGTCATTCCGCATTGAAGCGCGCAATAAGGGCAATGGGTGTCGGTGGAGGGCATAGGCGCTCAGGGCACCGTCGAAGCGGTGGGAGCGCCCGAAGCGCCAACCGGCCACGCTTCATTGGGTCCTGTGTCGAGCGTCACGCCTTTTGTCCTCTCCGTTTCGCCACTACCTCCGTTCGCGATGCTGGCTTGAAAGGACGTAGGCCCACCAAGCCGTTCCAGTGAACGGTCATTGGCGGCGCTGCCAAAAAATCTGTTGGTTGCCGTGTCGGCGGCGAGAAAGTCGGCGGTCCCGCTTTGGATTTCGCGGGCAACGCGCAGCGCGGACTTCATTGTCTGCACCACACAAGATGCTTCAAGCCCGCACCAAGAGCAAGGATTTTGTGCAGTGCAGCGAACGCCGGCGAACCGTCCGATTCACTTCAAGCCGACTCTTGCGAGCATCGAACGCAGCGCTTTCGGTCATGCAGAATGCGTATCGACAAGCGCCATCGCGCGTCCGGAATTCCCCGAAATCTGGGTATTCTGCTGATGACCACAGGTTCAAGGAGCCGTTTGCGAGGAGATGTGAACAGGCCGCGAGGACGACGAATTCCAGCACGTTTGCCCGCGAATAATTCACCTTGTCGGTTGGTGGTCATTAGCGCAGCTAGATGCTGCACCGCGCTTGCTGCGGTGCAGCATAGGTCGGCCTTCACCGATGAAGTCACCGGCCACGAATCGACAGCAACGCCGCTGTCCGGACTGCGCGCAAGCGTGTGTGTCCGGACGCGGCTTTTTTGGTTTCAGGGGATCACGGATGCGACGCGTGGAAGGACGGTACGGATCGAACCGAAACGCGACATTTGCCTCAGCGAGTCGCGAGGGCGACGATCAGCAGCGCCAGCAGGATCAGCGACACGCCTTTCCAAAAAGCGGCCGGATGGCGCTCGATCAGCGGCAGCGGGCCAGCACGGGGCGCGGCATGGACCGCGCCGCTTTCAAGCGCCTGTTGAAGCTCGATCACGTCGCCGAAGCGATCGCCGGGCTTGACCGCGACCGCGCGCAGGATCAGCGCTTCGAGCCAGCCGGGCAGGTCCGGGCGATAACGCGAC
Organism: Sphingomicrobium sp.; assembly: GCA_046589895.1. Lineage (GTDB taxonomy): Bacteria > Pseudomonadota > Alphaproteobacteria > Sphingomonadales > Sphingomonadaceae > Sphingomicrobium. The sequence goes on along the minus strand of JBKJTQ010000198.1, from coordinate 7,813 downwards.
GGAGACACCGCGCGTTCGAACCTGGGCCGTGTGAAGGGCTCGATCTCGCCATAGGGATAGCGGCCGGTGAACAGCCGGTAGAGGGTCACGCCAAGCGCATATTGGTCGCTGGCCGGGCTGCCGCGCTCGTCGTCGAACAGTTCGGGGGCCATAAAGCTCGGCGTGCCGGGAATTTCAGCGCTGGCGAATTCGGGGACACGGGGCAGGCGCGCGACGCCAAGATCGATCAGCTTGAGCGTTCCGTCGGCGGCGACGATAACATTGTCGGGCTTGATATCACGGTGGACGATGTCGAGCCGGTGAATCGCCGCGACGCCCTGCGCCAGTCGCCCGGCGATCCGTACTCCCTTGGCGACCGACACCGGCGCGCGGGTGAGCAGCGACTCGAGCGTCTCGCCGTCGTAGAAGGGCATGGCGAGATAGAGGCGAGTTTGCCGCCCTGGGGCGAGCTTGAGGCTGGTCCCGACGTGCCGATGATCGACCCGCGCGCCGACCAGCGCCTCCCGCGTGAAGGCGGTCCGCGCGCCCTGTTCGGAGAGGATCGCGGGCTTGGGGAACTTAAGCACGACGGTCCGGTCCGCGGTCTCGTCCGTGGCGACGAACACCCGCGTGTAGCGCCCGTCGGCAAGCTGGCGGTGGAGGCGGAAGCCGTCGATCCGATCGCCGACGGCGAGCGGCGGCTCGACCGGCAAGGCCTCGGTCAACGCGGCGAGCTCGTCATATTGTTCGCCGGGAAGCCCGACCACGTCGATAACGAGCGCGCTGGCGTTGTCCTGCGATCCCGCCGCCAGCGCCGCCGCGACGATCGCCTCGGCATCGGCCTGCGCCGAACCGCGGTTTGCCAAATGCGCCGCGATCGCCTTGTCGCCAAGGACGCCATGCACCCCGTCGCTGGTCAGCAGCAACCGGTCGTGCAGTGCCAGCCCCTGCTCGCGGTGGTCGAGGCGAAGCTCGGCCTCGATGCCAACGGCGCGATAGAGGACATGGCGCTGGTCGGGGTGGGCGAGGGTGTGATCTTCGGTCAGCCGCGCCAGCTGGCCGTCGCGGAAATGCCAAGCGCGACTGTCGCCGACGTGAAGCACGGTCGCCGATCGTCGGTGCAACACCAAGGCGGTAAAGGTCGTCGCCGCGCCCTCGAGCGCGGGGTCGAACCGGCCGAGCGCGTGCAGCCAGCGGTTGAATCCCGTCATTGCGCCTCGCCCGGCGGCGGCGATCCCGATCGTCTCGGGCGCTGCGTAATAGCCATCGATGAAGCTGCGCACGGCAAGTTCCGCAGCAACGCGGCCGCCCTTTGCCCCACCGACCCCGTCGGCGAGCGCGGCAACCATTCCCATCCGCGCCGGCTCGTCGCCTTCGCCGAGGTAGAGCGCGCAATAATCCTCGTTCGCCGCGCGCTTGCCGCACACCGAATGCTGTCCAGTCGAAATGTCGAGCCGCTGCGTCGTCGGACCGTCCCCCTGTCACCCTTCTGTTCACCCGTCGGCCCCTGCGCAACCCCGGCGCGATATCTTGGAGCATCGTCATGAAATCCGATTTCTGGAGCAGCGGGCATCGCCCGACGCTGATTGCCGCCTTTCTCTACTTCGATGTCGCCTTCATGGTGTGGGTGCTGCTCGGCCCGCTGGCGCCGATCATCGCTAAGGACCTGGATCTCTCGGCCGCGCAAAAGGGCCTGATGGTTGCGGTGCCGACGCTGGCGGGCGCGTTCCTGAGGCTAGTCAACGGGCTGCTGGTCGATCGTATCGGCCCGAAGAAGACCGGCGCGATCGGCCAGTTGATCGTCATCTGCGGGTTGATGTCGGGCTATCTCCTCGGAGTGAACAGCTTCGGCGGAACGCTGGCGATCGGCGTCGTGCTCGGCTTCGCCGGGGCGAGTTTCGCGGTCGCCTTGCCGCTTGCCGGTCGCTGGTACGGACCCGAGCACCAGGGCAAGGCGATGGGCATCGCCGGGATGGGCAATTCGGGCACCGTATTCGCCGCTTTGTTCGCGCCGCTGCTCGCCAAGGCCTATGGCTGGAGCGCGGTGCTCGGGCTCGCCTGCATACCGCTCGCAATCGTGTTCGTCGCCTACATGGCGATGGCCAAGGACAGCCCCGACCAGCCCGAACCCAAGCCGCTCATCGCCTATGCGAGCGTGCTCAAGGACAAGGACGCGTGGTGGTTCATGCTGTTCTACGGAGTGACCTTCGGCGGCTTCGTCGGCCTGGCGTCGAGCCTGTCGATCTATTTCGTCGACCGCTTCGCACTGACCCCGGTGCACGCGGGTTACGCCACTGCCGCCTGCGTCTTTGCCGGCTCGCTCGTGCGACCGTTCGGCGGGGCGGTCGCGGACAAGATCGGGGGGATCAAGACACTCAGCTTCGTTTATATGCTCGCCGCGCTTATGTTGGTTGCGATCAGCAGCGCGCCGACCTCGCTCGCGGTTACGCTCGCTCTGTTCCTGCTGGTGATGTCGACGCTGGGCGCGGGCAATGGCGCGGTGTTCCAGCTCGTCCCGCAGCGTTTTCGCAAAGAAATCGGAATCATGACCGGGCTGGTCGGGTTCGGTGGAGGGGTCGGCGGCTTTTACCTCGCCTCGTCGCTCGGGATGGCCCAGCAATGGACCGGCGACACCCGCTTCGGCTTCCTGATCTTCGCCGGATTGGCGCTGGTCGCGCTGATCGGACTGACTTCGGTCAAGAAGCGCTGGCGCACAACGTGGGGCGCGGCGGTCGTCCACGGCGTCCGCATCTGACCGCGGGCGGGGGGCGCAACGGCGCCCCCCCCGGCAACGATCAAAAGGGGAAGCTTCCATGAAAATTGTTGCACTGGCGATGGCGGCTGCGGCCGCCAGCAGCCCCGCCTTGGCCGAAACCATCAAGGTCAAACCACTGCTCGACTCGCGGCTGCGCTTCGAGAATGTCGATCAGGCGGGGATCGCCCCGGAGGCCGAAGCGGTCACCGTCCGCCTGCGCTCCGGGTTCGAGGCCAAATATGCCAAGCTGAGCTTCCTCGTTGAAAGCGAAACGACGGTTGCGCTCGTCGGAAGATATAATGACGGGCTCAACGGCAAAACCGCCTTTCCGATCGTCGCCAACCCCGAAAATATCGAACTCAACCGCATCCAGCTGCACTACGCGGGGCTGCCAAAGACGCTCGTCACCGCCGGTCGTCAGCGGATCAACCTCGATGACCAGCGGTTTGTCGGTTCGGTTGGATGGCGCGACAATGAGCAGACCTTCGACGCCGCCCGGGTCGAATGGTCGGGAATCAAGAACCTCAAGGCCGACCTGACCTATGCGTGGCGCGACCGGACGATCTGGGGCAACAACGGCAGCGGCGCTCGCCAGCAGGCGATCAGCGGCGACAATTTTTTCGCCAATTTCGCGTGGAAGCAGAAGTCCGGCCAGCTCAGCGGCTTCGCCTATCTGGTCGATCAGGACGAGGCGGCGGTCAGCGGCTTCAGGCTTTCGAGCCGGAGCTATGGCGCGCGCTACGCCGCCACCTATCCAATATCGAAAAAAGCGAAACTGACGGTCGCCGCAAGCTTCGCGCGCCAGTCCGACCATCACCGCAATCCGAACGACTATCACGCCAACTACTGGCTCGGCGAGTTGGGCCTGGAAACAAAGGGCTGGAAGGCGCTCGGCGGCTATGAAGTGCTTGGCCATGGCGGCGGCGCTGCCCTGACCAGCTTCCAGACTCCGCTGGCAACGCTTCACAAATTTCAGGGCTGGGCTGACAAGTTCCTGACCACCCCGGCCAATGGCGTACGCGATGCCTATGCCTCGCTCGGTTATGCCATGCTCAAGGTCGGGCCGTTCGATTCGATCGGCGTGACCGCGGTCTATCATGACTTCCGCTCGGACCGGCTGGGCCAGCATTATGGCAAGGAGCTTGACCTGCAGCTCGGCGCCAAGCGCAAGCGATGGAATTTTCTTGTCAAATACGCCGATTATCGAGCGAACAGCTTCGCGACCGACACGCGTAAACTGTGGGCACAGGTCGAGTGGGCCTATTAAGGTCTCGCCGCTGGTTGGGTGAACATCCGAGACGCGATATTGCGGCGAACAATAATCCTGTTGCGCGCACATGCTTCGCCGCCAGTGGATCGGTATCGACAAGCGCCGGTTGTGAGGACCAAGGCGTTTGATCGCACCAGCGCTGACGACTTGGTGGATCAGCCCTTCGAGCGAGCTAAAATCGCCCGCTAAGGGCCCAAGCTCCGCGCGTGCGCATGATCTCGAGCAGACGGTCTGCGATCAACTCGCTGCAGCCAGAATTTAGGCGCCTGAGACGGGCGCCTCATTTTGCGTCGTTTTACTATATGCAACGCTAGTCTCAGACTGCAATGCGGAGCGGACTATGTCTCGAAGCTCGCAGAACTGCGCCGTTTTCTGCTACAATACTCCACCCCGGCGCGAAAGCGCACGGAGATAGGGAATGTTTGGTGCGGTCGAGAAGACTCGAACTTCCACGGGCTTTCGCCCACAACGACCTCAACGTTGCGCGTCTACCAGTTCCGCCACGACCGCACGTAGAATCCGGCCGTGATCGAAACCCCGGCCCCTGGTGAGGCGCCGCCCCTAGCAAAGGCTTTGGCGGGGCGCAACGGCGCAAGACGAGTCCAGAATAGGGACAATGGTTAAGAGGGTGGATACCATAATCGGCGACGATGCGTTATTCCGTCGCGATGATCATGCTCGTCTCTCTTTCTGCGGCACTGATGATGGCAGCCGCGCCGGCGGCGCAAGGCCTTGGCACGTCTCGGTCGCCAGCGTTCCGATTTGAAGGCGGTGCCTCGGCCAGTGTGACCATCAGCGCGCGGATCGTTCGTCATTCGGCGCGGATCGGTGCGAGCCTCGGCCCGCCGGCCGCCCGCATGGTGCCGCGCCCCACCTATGTCAGCGCGGTGGACGGGCGCCCGGTACCCGCGCTGGTCTACGACTATGAATGATTAGCTGGCGAAGCGCAGCGACAGGATGTCGGCGCCGCTCGGAACATCCACCTCGGCGCTGTTGAAGCTCGCCGCAGCTCCGGGCGCGAGTGAGCGCGCGGGGGGCGCGATCGTCCACTGATAGACTAGTTTGTTGCTCGCCGAATTGCGCAGCTCGGCGCGGATCGGGGGAACCGCTTGCTCGTGGTCGGTCGAATTGATCACCCGTCCGCTGATCGCAAGTAATTCATTCCCGCTCGCGAGCCGCTGCCGGTCCTTGGTGGTGACGATTACCTCCAATGGGCTTTCCCCGGCCTCGGCGATTCCCGCGCTCGCTTTCAGTTCGGGCGGGGCGAGGAACCAGAATGCCGCAGCGGCGGCGACGACGATCAGGATAAGCCCAACGATCCAGCCGAGCTTCCGGCCGCGACCGGGACTATCCTCGTCATGCATTGCGGGAATGGCGGAAAAGCCATGCTCTTCGTGCGGACAGGGTTCGCGCGCTTCATCCCATTGCTCGACCGGTGCGGTGTCGGCGAAGGCCGGTGCGGCGTCGGGATCGCGTGGCTCTCCGCCGCCTGCCGGCGCCTCCGGCTCGGGGGTTTCGGCGATCATCTGCTCATGCGCCGCTGCGGCAGGAACGTCGGCCGGCGGCGGCTCGACCTGACGCTCGTCGGGCTGTGGCGGACCGCCGCCGCCGTGATCGTTCGGCTGCGAAACGCCTTGCTCGCCCGCTACCGGCCACTGGCCGGCGCTTTCGGTGCCGGCCTTCTCGACCGGCGCGTCTGATGTTTCGCCCTGCTCACCCTCCTGATGCCACTTATGCTTGCATGACGCGCAGCGCACTTGGCGCCCCTCGGGCGGGATCGCGCCGTCCTTGAGCCGATATTGCGTGGCGCAGGCGGGGCAGGTCAGGATCATGATCGCAAAAGCCTCTCCGGAGCGGTTAACGCTGGTAAACTATATAGGGCGATGCTTGGCAAGGCGGCGCGCGCCGTGCGACACGAGGGAAATGTAGAAGTGAGGGAGCGTCGCGCTGGCCACGATCGTCGAATTTGACCGGATAGGGCTGCGCTACGGCACCGGCGGCGAAGTGCTGCGCGACCTCGACTTCCGGCTCGGCGCGGGGCAATTTTATTTCCTCACCGGCCCGTCGGGGGCGGGCAAGACCTCGCTGCTCAAATTGCTTTACCTCGCGCAGCGCCCGACGCGCGGGAGGATCAGCCTGTTCGGCGAGGAATTGACCGATGCTCCGCGCGATCTCCTCCCTGCCTTTCGCCGCCGCATCGGGGTGGTGTTTCAGGACTTTCGCCTCGTCCGCCACCTATCGGCGTTCGACAATGTCGCGCTGCCGTTGCGCATCGCCGGGCATGACGAGGCCGAAGTCGAAGGCCCGGTGCGCGAAATGCTTGCCTGGGTCGGGCTCGCGGATCGGGCTAGTGCAAGGTCGCCGACTCTGTCGGGGGGCGAGCAGCAACGCGTCGCGATCGCGCGCGCGGTGATCGCACGTCCCGAACTGCTCGTCGCCGATGAGCCGACCGGAAACGTCGATGCCGCGATGGCGCAGCGCATCCTCCATTTGCTCACCGCGTTGAACCGCCTCGGCACCACCGTGGTTGTCGCCACCCACGATCTCGGCCTGATCGCCGCAACCCCGGGAAGCCAATTGATCCGGCTCGAAAATGGCAATCTCGTCGATCCCACCGGGGCGCTCCGCAACCCGCCCGCCTCCCCGGTGCGGCCATGATCTTCGACTGGCTGTTCGCCTCGCCCCCCGACCGCCGCCTGCTACCCAGCGGACGCTTTGCCGGCGCAACTCCATGGTTGATCGGGATCATGATGTTCGTGATGATGGTCGTCGCCGCGACCGGGCTTGCACTCGCCGGGGGGGCGCGGCTGGTGCGCGAAGGTGTCGCGCATCGTTACTCGATCCAGATCGCCGACGGCCGGACAAACGAGTTCCGCGCGCTCGCTGCCGCGCGGGCCGCGCCGGGAGTAACCAGCGCGGTGGCGGTTCCAGAGGCAGAGCTTCGCGCGACGCTCGAACAATGGCTTGGCCCGGTCGCGGCGGGCGAAGGCGCCGACCTCCCGCTCCCCGCGCTGATCGACGTCGAGCTGGTTCCCGGCGCCAATCCCGACGCGGTCGCGGCGACGGTCAAGCGTGCGGTGCCCTCGGCGCAGTTCATCGCCGATCAGTCGCGGCTCGCGCCGATGCTTGGGACGCTGACCGCGCTGACACTGATCGCCGCGCTGATCGTGCTGCTGATCGCGCTCGCCACCGCCGCCGCGGTGGTGCTCGCGACGCGCGGTGCGCTCGACACGCACCGCGGGACGATCGACGTGATGCACGGAATCGGTGCGACCGACCTCCAGGTGACGCGGCTGTTCCAGCGCAAGATCGCGCTCGACGCGCTGATCGGCGGGACAGCGGGGGCAGTGGTCGCGGCAATCGTCCTGCTGATCGTCGCGGGCAGCGGGTTCGGCGCGCTTGGCGAGTGGACCAACGGCAGCCTGCTGCGCTGGACCGATCTTGTCCTGCTCGCCACCCTGCCCTTATTGGCGGCGGTGCTCGCCACGCTGGTCGCCCGCGCCACCGTGCTCGGCGCATTGCGCGCGCAATTATGATCGCTCGCTTGCTTTCCTTCATGCTGGTCGGCTGGGCCCTCGGCTTCGCCTTGTTCGCGGTGACCCTCGGCAAGCCCGCCCCGACCGACGCGGCGCGAACCGAAGCGATCGTCGCGCTGACCGGAGGCAAGTGGCGGATCGAACATGCCGCCAAGCTGCTCGCCCAAGGCAAGGGCAAGCGCCTGCTGATCGCCGGCGCCGATCCGTCGGTGCGCAAGGAGGATCTGATCCGGCGGCTTGGCGGCAGAGCCAGTCTTGCCGCGTGCTGCGTCG
>JBKJTQ010000150.1:0-4030 GCA_046589895.1 Sphingomicrobium sp. | reverse complement strand
CAGCAGCTTGAGAGCGACCAGCGACCGGCGATAGTGCGCGCAGAACCGCAGCAGGGTGGTAAGAGTCATCGGTCGGGGCTTCGCTGGGGGCGGGCGCGGATCAGGTCGATCATCCGTCGCGCATAAAGCAACGCCGTGGGAAACTTCGCCAGCTGCGGATATTTGGCGCGCACAAAGGTGGAATCGGGTAGCACCCGCGCGCCAACGTAACCGAGCTTTCGTCGCAGCCCTGGGATCGCGCGCAAATCGCGCCACGCGCGTCCAAATTGTCGAGAGCGAAGATAGAGCGAAGTCGGCGCTAGGTTCGGCGCCGCGGCGATGCGGTCGGTCACCCTCGCCGGAATCATGGTGGCGAGAAAATGTTTGGCCGAATGCAACCCGTCGAGACACGTCGCCGATATGCCCTTGGCATCGGCGATATCGCAGAAAGTGGTCCATTCCGGGTGGGTCAGGACGTTGGCGAGGAGATGAATATCGTGCAGCCAAATCAGGCGGTCGCCGCCATAATAGGTCTCGCCGTTGACGAAATAGGGTGAGGTGACGTGCAGCGCCCGATGGATGCAAGTGTGGATCAGTGTCCGCACCCGGTCCATGCCAAAAGCGTGCGGGCCCAGCCGGGGGAGCGGCAACAGGTCGGCCGAGCATTCGTCGAACGACAGAAGCGTGCCGAGCGCGGGGGCATTGAGCAATTGCCAGTGGAGATCGATGTGGTGCGCCGTCCCACCGTCGCTTGACCGGGTCCACACTTCCTGCAGCGCATAATCGCCCGCGACCGCGTCATTGCCGCCGTGCAGATCAAATCCCACACCGCGAAGGACACGGCGTGCGGCAGCGAGGTCGTCGGCTTTGATCAGAATGTCGCTGTCCCCGCGCGTGCGCGTCGCGGGCGACAAGTATAGATCGTAGGCAAGCGCCGTGCCCTTGAGCAGGATTGCGATGATCTGCTCGCGGGCGAGTGCGGCGAGCAGCTCGTTGAGCAGCTGGCGATGCCGCAGTTCCCACATGGCGCGAGCGATGGCGGCGTCGCGAATGGCGACGGCGATCGTGGTTGGCCAGCCCGGCGGCGGGTCGAGACGCCCGGCGAGCAGCCCGGCGACGCCATGATAGTGGATGCGATCGATCATCGCCTGATGGTCATCGCCGCCCAAGATCGGGTCGGGAACGCCAAGGCTCTCCCCGCGCATGGCCGCGGCGAGCAATTCATCGATCTTCACATCCATTACCGACACGCTTGCTTCACCCGTCAATCGTTCGACGCCATCCGCGTAGCGCGAACCTCATTTGCCAGCGCGCGCCGCGATATTGGCGATATACCATGGCAAGGCCTCCGCCAGTCCCTTGATCACGTCATGCGACGGCTGATAGCCCAGCCCGCGCCTGGCCTTGTCAATATTGGCCTGCGAGTGACGCACATCGCCGTCGCGGAACGGCCCGAAGTTGGGTTCCAAGTCGTAATGAATCTGGTGCGCGGCAAGGCCCTCTCGGATATGGTGGTGGAGCTGGCTGAGCGTGGTGCGTCCGCCAAGCGCGACATTATAGACTTCGCCCTGCGCCGAGGGCGGCGCAAGCGCGGCGCGGATATTGGCCTGGACGGCATTGGCGACATAACAGAAGTCACGGCTGGTCTCGCCATCGCCATTGATCGTCACCGCCTGATTGGCGATCATCGCCGCGACCCATTTGGGAATGACCGCGGCATAAGCGCCGCCGGGGTCCTGGCGCGGCCCGAAGACATTGAAATAACGCAGCCCGGTCGCCTTATAGCCGTAGGCGCGCGCGTAAACCCCGGCATACAGCTCGTCGACCAGCTTTGTCGCGGCATAGGGCGACAGCGGATTGCCGATTCGCTCCTCACTCTTGGGCAGGGTCGGCTCGTCGCCATAGGTGGAGCTCGAGGCGGCGTAGACGAAGCGCTTGACGCCGGCCACACGCGCGGCATCGAGCATGTTGAGGAATCCGGTGACATTGACGTCATGCGAGGTCATCGGATCGGCGATCGAGCGCGGGACCGATCCCAACGCCGCCTGGTGAAGGACGCAGTCGATCCGCTCGACCGAGTCGACGCAACAGGTGCGATCCCTGATGTCGCCTTCGATCATGCGGAATGTGCCGCGCCGGCTGGCGCGCTTGGCGCATACCTCGTCGAGATTGTGCCGATAGCCGGTGCTGAAATTATCCAGCCCAGTGACGTCCTGTCCGGAAGCAAGCAGCGCTTCGACGAGGTGCGAACCGATGAAGCCGGCGGCGCCGGTCACCAGCCAACGGTGCCGCTGGTCGTCGTCGAGCAGGCGCGGCAGGGGGTTTGACATTGCGGCTCATCCTTTGAGAGGCGGCTTGCCTCCGCTCTGCGCATCTCCTGCAACATCACCCAACGAGCGCCAAGCTTTTCAGCACGTTGGCTCGCGTCACGGCGGCGGTGCGCTGGACGCACCTCGATCCCCCGCCTATTGAGATCGCGGCGGTGACCTCCGCGTCACATATTCCCTGCGGCGGGCGGATCAATTGTATATTTATTGGCTGCTCTTTGCCTATTTCGCTGCCGGGACATTCGCTCAATCGCGAAACATATCGCATCAGGCATTGCGCCCGGCGATGCTGTTTGGCGCCTTGATGATGGTGGTCATGATCGGTCTGCGCTTCAATGTCGGCGCCGATTGGCGCGCCTATGAGGCGATTTATTATTACTCTTCGCTGGTCAGCTTTGGCGAAGCGCTCGCGCTTGGCGATCCGGCCTATCAGGCGATCAACTGGTCGGTGGTCCACTTCGGCTATGGCATTTGGCTGGTCAATTTGATCTGCGCCTCTTTGTTCGTTTGGGGTCTCGTCCGCCTGGCGACCAAGCAACCGTCGCCATTCCTCGCGATCACTGTCGCCATCCCCTACCTGGTGATCGTCGTGGCGATGGGCTATTCGCGCCAGGCTGCGGCGATCGGGGTTACGATGGCGGGATTGGCGATGTTAGAACGTGGCGGATCGGCTATTCGCTTCGCTTTCTATGTCGCGGTCGCGGCACTGTTCCACAAGACTGCGGTCGTGGTGTTGCCACTGGTGATTTTCACAGGGCGCCACAATCGGGCGGTCAACATTCTCGCCGGGGTGGCTCTGTCCTACGGGCTCTACGATATCTTCCTGTCCGACTCGGTCGATCGTTTCGTCAAAAATTACATCGACCAGGAGTATAATTCGCAAGGGGCGGCAATCCGCGTCGCAATGAACCTCGTACCGGCAGCATTATTTTTGGTGGCGGGGAAGAAAATGGGATTTACTCCTGCTCAATCGTCGGTGTGGCGTGGGTTTTCGTTGGCTGCTTTCGGGCTGCTTGCTGCACTGATAGTGTCACCGTCATCCACTGCGGTCGATCGAGTCGCTTTATACGTCATTCCATTGCAAGTCGTGATCTTGTCTCGTGCCTATTTATTGTTCAAGAACCATAATCAGGGCAAGGCAATTACAATTCTTTATGCCGCCGTGATCCAATTCACTTGGCTCAACTTCGCCGCGCATTCGAGATATTGGGTGCCATATCATTTTTACCCATTCAACATCTGATTTTATTGATAATTCTTTGGCCATATGCATGTTGAGCTCATTGCCGCGGCGCGGCTAGGCACAGTCGGACCATACATAGTTCACGGGGAGGCACATGAAGGGCATCATCCTGGCCGGGGGAAGCGGGAGCAGGCTTTATCCATCGACGCTCGCGGTGTCGAAGCAGCTTTTGCCGGTCTACGACAAGCCGATGATCTATTATCCGCTCGGTGTGTTGATGCTGGCTGGCATTCGCGATGTGCTGATCATTTCGACGCCCGGGGATTTGCCGCGATTTCGTTCCTTGCTCGGCGACGGCTCAGAGTTCGGAATCGCGCTTTCCTATGCCGAGCAGGCCGCGCCCAACGGGCTTGCCGAAGCGTTCATCATCGGCCGCGACTTTGTCGGTGCCGATCCGGTCGCGCTCGTGCTCGGCGACAACATCTTTTACGGCGCTGGGCTGAGCGAAATCGTCTGCAGCGCCGCCGCGCAGCAGAGCGGC
>JBKJTQ010000090.1:0-3331 GCA_046589895.1 Sphingomicrobium sp. | reverse complement strand
AAAAACCACGGCCTCGCTCTGGTAGCGATCGCGAAAATTCCCGACGAAATTCGACAGCGGGCGGTCTTTAATCATTATGACTATGGAGGACCGCTGATTTTCTATGGTATCCATCCGTTCATCGACGGTCGCGCTGACATGTATGGCGACAAATTCTTTGCGGAGTATGGCGCCGCGGCCGGCGGAGATCGCGCGGCATGGAGCCGCATCGAGCAAAAGTATCGCATCGAGTGGACCATATTGCCGCGCAGATCACCGCTGATCCCAATTTTGCAAAAGGACCGTTGGCGCCTCGTTTATGGGGATTCCACCGCCGCGATTCACGTCAGGGGGCCCGCCGAGGGTCGGCACCTCAATTGATGCATAGAATTGCAATTAACGCCGCCGGAATTTTCCGGGACTGATATTGTATCGGCCGAACTTGTCGTAGAGTGTTTTGCGCGGAATTCCCAAGCGGACGAGTGCCTCTGTTATTCGGCCCCCGCTCAGGTCGAGCGCGTCGCAGATAATGGTCTTTTCGAAACGGGCGACCAGACTTCGAAGGTCGCGCCGCTCGCTATCAGCCGAGAAATCTTCATCGCCCGACAACACTGTCGCATAGGCATGATTGCGCAGTTCGCGGACATTGCCGGGCCAGTTCTGGGACAGCAAATAGATCCGTTTCGCGTCCGAGGCGCCTTGGTCGGGAAGGCCGATCTGGGCCGCGACCTCGCTCGCGAACAATGTGTAAAGCAGCAGAGCGTCGCGACCCCTCTCGCGGAGCGGCGGGAGGACGATTCGAGACAGAGCGAGACGATAGTAAAGGTCGGCGCGAAACAGGCCGCGGGCAATCGCCTGTTCGAGGTTAACCGACGTCGTCGCGACAATCTTCAGGTTCAGCGGCTCGGCTTCGTCCGCGCCCACGGCAACAACTTCGCGCTCTTCGATGACGCGGAGCAGCTGCGACTGAATTGATAAGGGAAGCGCCTCGATCCCGTCGAACAGCAGCGTGCCGAAGTTGGCGGACCGAATTCGGCCCGGCTGGGCAACGTCCGACCCGCCTCTTACTTTTCCAAACAGGGTCACGGCCGCGTTCGCATCAAGATTGTGGCAATCGACCGTGACGAACGGCCGGCGGTGTCTACGTCCGTGACGATGGAGCAGGCGGGCGACCAACTCCTTGCCGGTTCCCGTCTCGCCTTCGACCAGGACATCGACATCTGCCTCCGCCAGCTGCCGCACTTGGAACCGGACTCGCGTCATAACCTCGGATTCGCCGACGAGGGTCATTGCGTCGGTCGCGTCGACGGCGTCGCGAAGGCGCCGGTTCTCCGTGATCAGGGCACGATGTTCGAGCGCACGCCGCACCGTCATCGATAGATGATCGACCGCGAACGGCTTGGTCAGAAAATCGAATGCGCCATCCTTGAGCGCGCCGACCGCCATTGGCACGTCGCCATGACCGGTGACGAGGATCACCGGCAGTTTGGAATCGATGCTCCGAACGGCCACCAGGAATTGGAGCCCGTCCATGCCTGGCATCCGGATGTCCGACACGATCGCTCCGGCCTGGCCCGCGGCGAGCGCCTTCAGTGCCGGCTCGGCCCGCGCGAAGCAACGAAGCGAGAATCCGGCAAGCTCGAGCGATTGCGCGGTCGCGGCACGGAGCTTGTCATCATCCTCGACAAGATAGACGAGGGGTTCTTTCATGCCTGGCGCAGCCTTAGGATGAATATAGCGCCGTCCTTCCCGCCAATATGGTCTAGTTCGCCGCCGAACTCGCGAGCGAGGTCGCGCGCGATTGCCAAACCGAGACCAAGCCCTTCTTCTTTGGTCGAGGCGAAGGGCGTGAACAGCTTGTCTCGGATTGACGGATCGACCCCTGCTCCATTGTCGAAAATGCGCAATTCGACACTTTGATCGGCACCGTGGTTGAGCTTGATCGTAATCCGCGGTCGCGGCCTGCCGTGGACCGCATCAAGCGCATTTTGAACGAGGTTGACGAGGATCTGTTCGAGCCGGATGCGGTCTCCCATGACCATGATGGTTCGCTCCGCCTGAGCTACTTCGATTCGCACAACCGCCCGTGCCTGTTCGCCGAGCAAGAGCATCAGGCCATCGAGGATCGAGCCGATTGTGGCAGAACCGTGCGAGGGGGACTTGCGCCGTGAGAAGGCACGAAGCTCGGCGGTAATCGCCCCGACGCGGTCGGTCAGCGCAACGATCTGGACCAGATTGTCGTTTGCCTTGGTGGTGGCGCCGCGCGCCAGATAAGCGGTGCCATTCTCGGCAAAGGCGCGGATCGCCGCGAGCGGTTGGTTGATTTCATGCGCTACACCAGCGGTGATTTGGCCGAGCGAGCCGAGGCGATTTGCCTGGCCAAGTTCTTCGCGGGCGGCGCGAAACCGGCGCTCGGCTTCCAGCCGTTCGTCGGACTCGATCGCCAGCCGGGCATTGGATTCGCGCAGTTCGGCAGTTCGGCGACCAACTTCCTCCTCGAGCGCGGCGCGCGCGCGCCGCTGCATCGTGCGCCGTTCCGCTGCGCGGATCGACGTCGCGCCGATAACACCGATTAACAACATTATGCCGAGCAGCCACAAATATGCTTGAGACCGAGCCGCCGCCTCGGGGGCTGCCAAGGCCGAAAGGTGGAGCAGCTGCGAACCCGATAACGGCACATCGAGCCGCGCGACCCGAAACGGTTCTTCGCGGGTGCGGGCGTCGCGACCGGTCAACTCGAATGGGGGGGGGCCTATCGGGCTGGCACCGAACTGTAGCGACCGGCGCGCGTCATTGATCATCGCCGGGTCAAGCCTGCGCGTCGGGCGGAAGCGCCACGACGGCACGCTGGTTATAAGGATCACGCCATTGCGGTCGGTGACGACGGTAGCGCCGGGCGATCGCGACCAGCTAGCCTCGATCTGATCGAATTCAACCTTTACCACGATCACGCCGACCGCTTTGCGCGACACATCGACCCGGCGTGCGAGGTACAGTCCCGGGCGACCGCTGACCGTGCCGAGAGCGAATAATTCAGCCATTCCGTCGCGCATCGCGTCAACAAAATAGGGCCGAAATCCGAAGTCTTGGCCAACGAAGCTGCTCGGCAACTGCCAGTTGCTCGCGGCGACAGTCCGAGCGTCGGTGTTGATGGCATAGATTACCGCGGCACCGGTTCTCGAGGCGAGTAGCTCTAGACTCTGATTGAGCCGGCGGCGCGCTGGTTCGTGGCCGCGTGCCAAGGCACTTGCAACCTCGGGATATTCAACCAGCACTAGTGGCAGCAGACGAAACTTCTGCAACTCGCTCGATAGCAATTCGCGGTGCGACTGGGCGAGCGCGCCGCCACTGC
>JBKJTQ010000062.1:0-6689 GCA_046589895.1 Sphingomicrobium sp. | reverse complement strand
CACCGCCTGGCTGAAAGCGCACCACCCCGCGGTCTTCTTCGCCGCGTCGATGAGCTTCGACACGAGCCAGACCGACAAGCTCGCTCTGTTCGTCGAGGACATCCGCCGCTCGGGGATCATATGCCTTCCGCCCTCGGTCAACCACAGCGAGGCCGCTTTCTCGGTCGAGGATGGGAAAGTTCGCTACGCGCTCGGCGCGCTCAAGGGAGTCGGCGAAAAAGCAATGGAGGCCTTGGTCGCCGAGCGCGCGGCCAACGGCGCATTTACTTCGCTCGACGACTTCGCCGCGCGGATCGACTCCAAATTGCTCAACCGGCGCCAATTGGAAAGCCTCGCCGCCGCGGGCGCGTTCGACGCGATCGAGCCAAATCGCGCCGCGGTCCACGCCTCGGCCGAGACGATCCTCGCCCACGCTGCCTCGGAGCACGATCAGCGCTCCAGCGGCCAGCACGGCCTGTTCGGCGGAGGCGGCGGGACAAGCGACGTCGCTCCGATCCGCCTCGCGCGCGATGCCCACTGGACCCTCGCCGAGCGAATGGCCGCCGAGCGCGACGCCTTTGGTTTCTATTTCTCCGCCCACCCGGTCGACAGCCAGCGCCACTTGCTCGCCGCGCATAAGGTCAGGAGCTTTGCCGAACTCGCTGCGTTCCGCGCCCCCGCCGATGGCGGCCGTTCGCAGATGATGATGGCGGGGATGGTCGAAAGCGTCCGCTTCCGCACCTCGGCCAAGGGGCGGCGCTACATGCTGGCGACGATCTCCGACCCCTCGGGCCAATATGAAGCCACCGTGTTCGACGATGAACCCAGCGCCGAGCTTGAGGCGGCGGCCAAGGCGGGCGGGTGCGGGCTGCTGACGGTCGAACTCGACCGCCGCCCGGGCGAGGACATTCCGCGAGTCACGATCAAGCGCTTCCAGCCGCTCGACGGCCTCGCCAAAAAGTCCCGGCTCCACCTGAACCTGTCGATCCCCGACGCCAGCCTCATCCCGCTCGTCGCGCGCGAGCTATTGCCCGGCGGGACCGGAACCGTCCGCGCCACCGTCGCGATTGCCGGCGGCGAAGCGACTTTACTCCTCGGCCGCACCTTCCTGCTCGATGCCGACCTCGCCGCGCGCCTCACCCGCCTGCTCGGCGAAGGCGGGGTCGAGTTAAGCGCTCAGGAAGCCCCGAAGTTGGCGCTGGTCGGTTAAGGCTTCTCCCGGCGGAAGAGAGAGGCGTCGCTACGCCTCGGGCCCCTTAATCCTCGTTAATTCGCCACGTGATCGGGAAGATGACGTCGGTGTTGCTGCCAGTCGGCGGCGCCGGGTAGGAGGCGACCTTCCGCGGAATGCGCACTGCCTCGCGATCGAGAATCGCTGACCCGGTCGACTTGACGAGATCGACCGACAAAACCTTGCCGGCGCCGGAGAATGCGACTTTTACCTTGGCGCTGCCCTGTTCGCCGCGCAGCACCGCCGAGCGAGGGTAGGCGTAGTTGGCGCTGATGAGTTGTGCGACCTTCCGTTGCCAGACGGGATCGACCGCGCGCGCGGGGCCGGTGGCGGAGAGCCCCATCAACCCGGTGACTGCCAGCAAGGATATGCGATGAATGTTCATTTGTCCTGACCTCATGATTGAACGATAGCTGATGTTGCTTAAGAGAAGGTTGAGGCGCATCAGGCGGCTCTGACGGTCGCCAGGAAGCTGTTGACGGCACCCTTGAGCGTCTCGGCTTGCCGATTTAGATCGTCCGCGGCGCGGAGCGATTCCTGCGCCGCGCGGCCCGTCGCTCCGACACCTTCATGCACCTGGGCAATGTTGCGCGCGACATCTTGCGAGCCGTGGGCTGCCTGGCTCGTGCTCTCGGCGATCTGCGCAGTCGTGATCTTTTGTTGTTCCATCGCGCTCGCGACGACGGTTGCGATTTCGCTAATCTCGTCGATCGTCCGTGCAATATCGGTGATCGCGGTTGCGGCCAGCCCCGAGGTATCGCGCGCGCGCGCAATCTTGCTCGCTATTTCTTCCGTTGCGTTTGCCGTTCTGCCGGCCAAAGTCTTGATCTCGCTGGCGACCACGGCGAAGCCCCTGCCGGCGTCGCCCGCGCGGCTCGCTTCGATGGTCGCATTGAGCGCCAGCAAATTGGTCTGCCGAGCGACGTCGGCAATGAGCGCGACGACACCCTCGATTGTCCGGGTGTCCGCGATCAGATTGCCAACGATGGCATCGGTTGACCGCGCGCGATCGGATGCTTCCTGCGCGACCTTGGCGGCCCCGCCAATCTGCTGGGATACTTCCGCGATCGACAGCGACATTTCTTCGGTCGCGCTTGCGACGACCATGGAGTTTTCGCTCGCCTGCGTTGCGGCAGCGGCCACGCCCGCAGCCAATTGCCCACTCTGCTCGGCGGTGTCGGACACCAGACGGGCGCCACCCTCGATCTGCCTGGCCGACGCGCCGACGCTTTCGACGACATGGCGCACGCTGTCTTCAAAACCGGCGGCCAACGCCAGCATGGCCTTGCGGCCTTCCGCCTCGACGCGGATGCGATCGGCTTCCCGTTCGCGCACCAGCGCCTGATCCCTCTCAAGTTCGCGGCGTTCGGTGTCGAGCGCGGCCGAGCGCCGCTCGTCCACTTCACGGGCGTTGCCACGGAAAATCTCCACTGCGCGGGCCATATCGCCGACCTCGTCGGTGCGGTCTGTTCCAATTATCTCAACCGCGAGGTCTCCCGCCGCGAGCGAGCGCATCCGCTCCGCCATGCCAATGATGGGTTTCGCGATCAGCCGCTGGGTCAGGGCGCCGGCGAACAATGCCATGGCAATTCCGGTCGCCGAAGCGAGCAAGGCGATCATTACAGCGCCGAGCGAGGTCGCCTGCGCGGCCAGTGTCGCCCCGGCCTGCGCATTTTCAATCGCGCTGACGATGCGTTCGGCGTTTTTCGCGAGCGCCGGACCGGTCACGCGCAGCGTCCGATCGACTTCGCGGTTGCGAATTCGGGTGGCGGCGATGACGTGATCGAACGCCTTGTCATACGCAACGACCTCGACGATGACCTTGTCCGCGGCGCCCGACAGATTGCTGCCTTCGAGCCCCTCGAAAAGAACGTTCATCCCGTCTTCGAGTTCAAGAAGATTGTCTTTGGCCAGCTTGGCGGTGGCGGGACTGGGGTCCGACAGATACCGGGTCACGTTGATCCGCATTTCCAGATATTTCGCCTGCGCGACGCCGGCCGAGTAGCTCGCATTCGCATTGCCATTATTGTGGGCCTGCTCGGTGATCGACTTGAGTGTTTCGGCGATGGCCGGACCCCGGACGACCAATTCCTTGTCTACTTGCTGGCTGATCATTCGCTGGGCGGTTACAATCTTGTCGGCCGACGAGCGCGTGGCTTGCAGCGCGGCACGCACTGCGGTCAGCGCCTCGGCCTCGCCCATTGCGTCGGCGCCGTCCTTGGCGTCGTCAAGCGATTCGAGCGCCTGGTTCAGCGTCTCCGCGATTTCGGTGGTCAGCCTTTCTTCCGGGCGGATCACATAATCCTTGAGCTGACCCTGAGCCGCGACAGCCTGGGTCTGGACGCGGAGAAGCGCTTGGTTCGCCTGCGACAGATTGGTCACGCGACCGACGCTCGATCGCATGACGAATAGAGAGCCGACCGTCACCAAAGCGAGGGCGGCCATGACGACCGCGATCGCGCCGAAGGTCAGGCCGACTTTGCGATTCATCCTCCAACCGGTCGACGCGGCGCTGAGCGCCTCGACACGATCATCAGTATAAGCGCGCAGTTTTTGCGATCGGTTTATCAGGGCAGTGAATTTCATGGCTAATGGCTCCCGTCCGGGAGTTAAGCCAGCAAATCCCTAAATTTGGTTAATGCAGTCTGCACCAGCCGCATTCCCTCAAGAGGAGAGAGGAGCCATGCGGAGTCGGAGCTCCGCGATCACATTGAGGACCCCGCATAAACCTTACGGCCTTCGAACGCGTCGAGCAGGCGGAAGACCTAAGGAAACGACGACTTTCGACCCAAAGCGGACGTTAGACAGCGCCCGCGATCGGCGCATAATCACCGTTAGCGGCTGAAAACGGCTCATTGCGTACATTGGCCAGAAAGGCCAGTCTCTAGGAATGATAATACGAAGTGAACAGCGGGAAGATGTCCGCGCGATCCGTGAACTTGTGCGAGAGGCGTTCGCTGGCGCTGTTCACAGCAGCGGTACGGAGTGGGCAATCGTCGAGGCTCTAAGAGCAGCGGGCGCGCTGACTATCTCGCTGGTTGCCGTTGAAGGTGCGGACATCGTGGGTCATGTTGCGGTGTCTCCCGTTATCGTGCGAGGCGCGCAAGGTTGGTTTGGCCTCGGCCCTGTTGCCGTGCGCCCTCAGCAGCAGAAGCGGGGGACTGGCGCAGCCCTTATTTTGGAGGCTTTGGAGCAACTCCGACGGTTAAGCGCTGCGGGTTGCGTCGTTTTGGGAGAGCCAGTTTTTTATGGCAGGTTCGGCTTTTCGCATGATCCTGACATCACCTATGCGGACGTGCCGCCTCATTACTTTCAAGTCCTGGATTTTGGAGTGCAACGTCCAACTGGGCCTGTCGAATATCATCCTGCGTTTCAGGCCTCACACTAACGTCCGCTTTCCACCCATCTTGGTCGTTCCGGTCTTAGGGATAACGACCTGATATTATTGCGGCGGCGGCGGAGGATCCACGGGCGCAGCAGTTTCGGGCTCCGGCGTGGGCTCCGTCACCGGTTCGGCGACCGGCAGTAGCTCATTTAGCGCGGGCTCGCCGATATCGAGCGCTTCGACATCCTCGACCGGGGCCGGCGGCGGGGTCGCCGTTTCATATTCGTCGCCCGGAATCGGCCGCGGCGTGCGTGACACCGGCGGCGTCTTGTCCTTCGGCGCGATCGTGCCACTATACACGCACGCATCGAGCTCGTCGCTTCGGACCTGGCCGATCCGCGCCGTCAGCATATTGCCATAGCGCCGCGTGAATCCCTTGGGCGCCACCGCGCCGCGTTTCTTGGGCAGCGGCAGCACCGCCGCGATCCGCGCTGCCTCGGTCGCGCTCGTCGCCGACGCGTCATGCCCAAAATAGCGCTGTGCCCCGGCATTGGCGCCATAAGTCCCGATCCCGGTCTCGGCGATGTTGAGATAGACCTCCATGATCCGGCGCTTGCCCCACAGCTGCTCGATCAGGAAGGTGAACCACGCCTCGGCGCCTTTGCGCGCATAGCCGCCGCCCTGCCACAGGAAGGCGTTCTTGGCGGTCTGCTGACTGATCGTCGATCCGCCCCTGATCCGACCCCCGCTCGCATTGCGCTTGACCGCATCCTGGATCGCATCGACGTCAAACCCGCTATGCGCGCAGAATTTGCTGTCCTCCGCCCCGATCGCCGCGCGCACCATGTCGCGGTCCATCCGATCGAGCCCCATCCACTCGCGTTGCGCCCCCCGCCCGCCAGCGATATCGCCGAGCATCGTCAGCGTCGTCGGCGGATTGATGAAGCGATAGACGAGCACCCACAGGACGCTGAGCAGAATAAGCCCAAGCAGCAACTTGATCAGATAGCCGAGCAGCCGCCCGACGAAACCTCGTTGCCGCTGCCGCTTGCGCTTGAAATGGGGAATGCTAGTCGAAGGTCGCTTGGCCATGCCGCCGATTAACGAGCGGCGACAGTCACGTCGAGCCTTGCCAGCAGGGCCACCGTCCCGGGATCGCGCAGGCGATAGGCGAGCGCCGCCTGAGCTTCGCGCCGCGCTCCTTCACGGTCGCCCGCCGCGAGCAAGGCTTCGGCCAAATCGCGACGGACCGGATAATAAAAGGCGGGCGGATCGGCGATGGTACTGAATTCGGTGCTTTCCTGCTCCTCGGCGGCGGCGCGGAAGTGCAACGCCGCGTCGGCCGCGCGACCCTCAAGCATTGCCACCCGTCCGCCAAGCACGTCGCGTTCGATCGCGCTCTGATGCTCGGCGAAGGCGGATCCGTCATCCCGCGTCGGTTTGGTCGTCACCACGCGGATGGCGCCTGCCTCGCGGCGCACCCCGGCCACGTCCATGCGCGACGCCAGTACTTCGCCGCGGGCGTAATGCCAGCCGGCCTTGAGATACGGCAGCTTGGGCTCGGGCAGCGCCATCACTTCCTGCGGAGCGAAGCGGAGCAGCGCGTAATATCCGGCCGCCGCGATCATCTGCCGAAACGGTCCGGCCTCCGTCGCCGACTGCGACCGTTCGACCAAAGGCCGGCCGAGTGCCAGCGCGGTTTTGGCGTCGCCGGCCTGAAGCGCGCCGCCCAGTCCGAACGTCACGTTGTGAAGATGATAGGGCAATCCCCACACCCCGTCGGGCTCGGGCAACCCCATCGCCTTGGCCTGGGCGAGGCCGATTCGGACCGCCTTCATGTTGACATCGGCCGCATCTTGGTAACGTCCGACCCAGTAATAAGTGTGGCTGGGCATGTGTACCAGATGGCTCGCCTTGGGCGCCAGCGCGGCCAGCCGGTCGGCATAAGGCTCGGCTCTGGTGGGCACCCCGGCGACTTCGCTGGCGTGGATGTAGAAGTGGATCGCGGGGGTGTAATCGGGATCGCCCTTGAGCACGCGTTCGAGCAGCGGCATCGCCATCTGCGCGTTGAGCACATCATCGTCGTGCCCATCGCTGTGAACCTGCAACCAGGCGTCGGCGGCGAGGGTCGCGATTTCCTTGTCGTCGGGATAG
>JBKJTQ010000041.1:0-3340 GCA_046589895.1 Sphingomicrobium sp. | reverse complement strand
GAAACAAGGCCCCCTTTTTTTGGTCAACCCGCTCAACCCTGGTTTCCGTCATTGCGAGCGCGGCGCGGCAATCCAGCCTCGCGCCCACGATGGATTGCTTCGCTGCGCTCGCAATGATGACACGGGGCGGCTAAGCCCGACCCCGATGACCAAGCTCAAGATCGCCAGTTGGAATATCAATTCGGTGCGCGCGCGCGCCGACCTTGTCGGGCGCCTGCTCGATGAGGAGCAGCCCGACATCCTCTGCCTCCAGGAAACCAAGGCGATGGACGTCGTCTTCCCCGCCGCGCTATTCCATTCGCGCGGCTATGTTCACCACGAACTCAACGGGCAGAAGATGCACCACGGCGTCGCCATCCTGTCGCGGCTGCCGCTTCACGACAGCGGGCGCCACGACTGGCAGGACAATGGCGAGGCGCGCCACGTCGGGGCGCGCCTCGACTGCGGGATTCGCCTTGAGAACGTCTACATACCCGCCGGCGGTGACATCCCTGACCGCGAGCAGAATCCCAAATTCGGGCAGAAACTCGACTTCATCGAGCGGATGACGCGCTGGTCGGAGAAGTTGGCTGAGCCGACTTTGATCGTCGGCGACTTCAACATCGCGCCCTTGGAGTGTGACGTGTGGAGTCACAAGGCGCTGGTCGACGTGGTCAGCCATACGCAGGTCGAAATCGACACGCTTGAGCGGTTGCGCGCCGCGCATGACTGGGTCGACCTTGGCCGCCGCTTCATTCCCGCCCCAATGCGCAACTTCACCTGGTGGAGCTATCGTTCGAAGGATCACACCGCCAACGACCGCGGGCGCAGGCTCGACCATATGTGGGCCAGCCCGGGCCTCGCGGGAAGCGTTACCGCGCACAGCGTGCTCGAACCGTGCCGCAGCTGGGAACGCCCGTCGGACCATGTCCCGCTGATCGTCGAGTTCGATCTTTGAGTGAAATCATCTTGCTCGAACGTGCGATTGCCGCGCTCCGCGCCGGACGCGCGGTCGGGCTTGAGGGGCAGGCGCTGCTCGCGGTCGAAACTGCCACGCCCGCGCTGCTTGACCTGCTCGACCCCGACCATCGGGCGAAGCTTTTGCTGAGCGGGCCACGCGCCGCGGCACTTGGTCTGGGCAATGAACGCGACGCCGCCGATCCCGCTGCGCCGGTCGTGCTCGCACGCTGCGCCTGGCTCGGACAGTACGAAGCGCTTGCGTTTGCCGACCCGGGGCGCGACCTTGACCGCGCGCCGATCGGTCCCCTTGAGCCGACTACGGGGGAAGACACTTCCCTCCTGAACGCTGCGATCGCGCTGGCCCGCCTTGCTGGCCTCCTCCCTGCCTTGTGGCTGCTTCCCGCAGATGGTGACGTCACGGCGTCACTTGAGCTGGCCAACCTCGACCGCCCGGTCCGCGCAACGATCGTCGCCCGCGCCAAGCTCCCGCTCGACGGCCTTCCCCCAAGCCAGATGGTGTCGCTCCGCGATCCGGCGAGCGGCGAGGACCATGTCGCGTTGGTGATCGGCTCGTTCGGCGGCGAGCCGCCGCTCATCCGGCTGCATAGCGAGTGCCTCACTGGCGACGTGTTCGGCAGCTTAAAGTGTGACTGCGGCCCGCAGCTCAAGCATGCGCTGCGCTTGATTGGCGATGCCGGCGGCGGGGTGTTGTTGTACCTGCGTCAGGAAGGCCGCGGGATCGGGCTCGCCAACAAGCTTCGCGCCTACCAGCTCCAGGACCGCGGGCTCGACACGGTGGACGCCAACCGTCGCCTTGGCTTTGCCGATGACGAACGCGACTATCGCATGGCCGCGGCGATGCTCCTTGCACTCGGCATCGACCGCGTCCGGCTGTTGACCAACAATCCGGCCAAGGTCGCCGGGCTCGAGGCCGAGGGCATCGCGATCACCGAGCGCGTCGCGCACCACATGCCCACCAACCCCCACAACGCCGACTATATCACGACCAAGAAGAGCCGCAGCGGGCACCTGGGCTAACCTTCACCGACGATCTCTTCCAATTCGCGCTCGGCCGCCTGGCGGGCCCACAGATCGGCGTAGAGCCCGCCCTTGGCGAGCAATTGGCCATGCGTTCCGCGCTCGGCAATGCGGCCCTGGTCGAGGACGATGATCTGGTCGGCGCCGACGATCGTCGACAGGCGATGGGCGATGACGATCGTGGTGCGGTTTCGCGTCACCCCGTCGAGCGTCGCCTGGATCGCTTCCTCGGTGCGGCTGTCAAGCGCGCTGGTCGCTTCGTCGAGGATCAGAATCGGCGGATCCTTGAGCAGAGTGCGGGCGATTGCAACGCGTTGCTTCTCACCCCCTGACAGCTTCAATCCGCGCTCGCCGACCATCGATTCATAGCCCGCGGGGAGCATCGCGACGAAGCCGTCAATCGACGCCCCGCGTGCCGCCGCCTCAATCTCGTCCTGTCCCGCGCCCTCGCGTCCATAGCCGATGTTGTAACCGATCGTGTCGTTGAATAGCACGGTGTCCTGCGGGACGATGCCGATCTCGCTTCGCAGGCTGGCTTGAGTGACCTTGGCGATATCCTGCCCGTCGATCGTGATCCGCCCCGACGTCGGATCGTAAAAGCGGTAGAGCAGGCGCGCGAGGGTCGACTTGCCCGCCCCCGACGGTCCGACCACCGCGACGCTGGTCCCGGCGGGGACGTCGATCGTCACGCCCTTGAGGATGATCCGCTCGGGTTCATAGCCGAAGGCAACATCCTCGAACCGCACGCGCCCCTCGCTGACCTGCAAGGTTGTCGCGCCGGGCGCATCGACGATCTCGGCGGGCGTATCGGTCAGGTCGAACATCGCCTCCATGTCGATCAGCCCTTGGCGGATCGAGCGATAGACCCAGCCGAGCATGTCGAGCGGGCGGAAAAGCTGCATCAGCATGGTGTTGATGAACACCACGTCGCCCGGCGTGAATCGCCCCTGCGACCAGCCCCACACAGTATACGCCATCGCACCGGCCATCATGAGGTTGGTGATCAGGCTCTGCCCGACGTTGAGCCACGCCAGCGACGTCTCGTTCTTGACCGCGGCGCGCGCATAGGCACCGATTGCCTGGTCGTAACGCATGGCCTCGCGCTCCTCTGCGCCGAAATATTTTACCGTCTCGTAGTTGAGCAGGCTGTCGACCGCGCGCCCGATCGCTTGGTTGTCGACGTCGTTCATCTCGCGCCGCAAATGGTTGCGCCAGTCGGTGATGGCACGGGTGAAAGCGATGTAGATTAACACCATCGCCAGCGTGGCGACCACCAGCCCGATGCCGAACTTGATGTAGAAGATGATGCAGATCGCGATCAGCTCGATAATCGTCGGGGCGATGTTGAACAAAAGGAAATACA
>JBKJTQ010000227.1:0-3886 GCA_046589895.1 Sphingomicrobium sp. | reverse complement strand
GGTGGTGTTCAATTACCCCAATCCGGGCGGATGCCATGCCTTGCCGATGTGCGGGGGGGTTGGAGCGCAATATGCGCCGGCGGCGGGCTGGGCGCAGGCGGTGATGTACAAGGAGCGCGTGCTAGGTGAGCCGTCGACCGGCGCGATCGGGGTGGTGCTCGGCGGCGATGCAAGCTGCGCGACGGGCGGATTTTGGGCAGCGCTAACAATTGCGACTACACAATCTTTGCCGATGTTATTTTACATCGAGGACAATGGCTACGGCATCTCGGTGCCATCGGATTACCAGACCCCGGGACGCGACATTGCCGCCAACCTCGCATCTTTCCGCAACCTCGCCATCTTCAACGGCGACGGCACCGAACCGGCGCAGGCGGCGATGCTGATCGGCGAGGCGATCGGGCACGTGCGGGGGCGAAAAGGGCCGGCGCTGATCCGGCTGACCGTGCCGCGGCTCGAGGGGCATAGTTTCCAGGACACGCAGACCTACAAGTCGAAGGCCGAGGTCGAGGACGAATGGGCGCGCGATCCGCTGCCCAAGTTGAGGGCTTATGCGCCGCACCTCGACTGGGGCCGGATCGAGGCGAGTGTTGCGCACGAGGTCGAGGCGGCGCGGGTCGAGGCCGAGGCGCGCGCGCCGTCGCCGCCCGAGCGGGTCACGAGCAATGTCTTTTTCGAAAGTGAGCCGGCCCAAGTCGGTGGTGGCGCGGGGCTGAGCCTCGATGGCACGACCGATCTGACCGCGCCCGAGGGCCAGCGGATCAACATGGTCACCGCGATCCGCCGCGTGCTTGACCAGGAATTGTCGGCGAATTCGAAGATGCTGGTGTTCGGCGAGGATGTCGGGCCCAAGGGCGGGGTCCATGCGGTCACATTGGGGCTGCAGGACAAGTACGGCCACGACCGGGTGTTCGATACGTCGCTCGCGGGCATATTTGTCCTGCAGCCGGAGCGTCACCGCATGGACACCGCCCTTGGGCCCGACATCTTCGCCGAACACCAGCATTTTAGGATTGGCCTCCAGCTCCTGGTCGAGCACACGGCGGATCGCGGTCACCATGTTAATCCGCTGGCCTTCGGGCGCGGCGACGTCGCTGGTGCCATCGAGGCTCAGCCCCGCGCCACCGCCAACCTTGCTCGCCGTACCGTCGAAGAAGACATGTTTCGCGACGTCTTCGGGTAAAGACACCCCGCGCGCTTCGGCTTCGGCGCGCGCTGCCTCGACATCCTGCGCCGCCGATGCCTCGATCAGGTCCCAGTCGAGATGATCGGCAAATGCCTTCAATTTGGGCAGCGGGTCGCGCGCCCATTCGGCTTTGACCGTCTCGTCGCTCTTGTAAGTCTGCGTGTCCTGGAAGCTATGACCTTCAAGGCGCGGCACGGCGAGACGGATCAGCGCCGGCCCCTTGCGACTGCGAACATGATTGACTGCCTCCCCGATCAGCCGCCCCGCTTCAGCGGGATCGGTCCCATCGCCGTTCCAGATGGACAGATTCCCGAAGCTGAAAAGATTGGCAGCGATGTCGCTCCCCGGGGTCTGATACTCCGAGGGCACCGAAATGCCGTAACCATTATCCTCAATGTAAAATAGCATGGGCAAGGATTGTGTCGTCGCAATCGTTAGCGCGGCCCAAAATCCACCGGTGGCGCAACTTGCATCGCCCCCGAGCACGACCCCGATCGCGCCACGCTGCTGCTCGCCGAGCATGCGCTCCTTGTACAGGACCGCCTGCGCCCAGCCCGCCGCGGGGGTATATTGCGCGCCCACACCGCCGCACATCGGCAGGGCGTGCGCGCCCCCCGGATTGGGGTAATTGAACACCACGCCAATATCGCGTCCGTCCGAATAGCCCCCTGCCCGCCCCATCCCGCTGCCGAGCGCATCGGCGAGCGGAACCCCCAGCGCGAGCAGCATCGGGCGCGAGCGATAATAGCCGCACGCCGCATCGCCATCCGCAAGGTGAAGCCCGAGGATGACCTGCGCCATGTCATGCCCGCGCGCCGAAAATTGATAAAGCACCTTCTTTTCTGGGACGAGCCGCGTTTCCTCAAGGTGGTCGAGCGCTCGGCTCACCGACACCAGCCTTGCAACTTCGGACCAATCGACCGCCGCTTCAAGCCTGGCATCGGCTTCAGCCATTCATCGCCTCGATGACCGCTGCGACGAAGCGGTCGAGCGCATGGTCGGCCATTCCGAGGACGTTGAAGCGCCCGCTTTCGGCCATGAAGATGGCATGGTCGCTCCGCAACTTGCGCACCTGGTCGATCTCGAGCGGGAGCATCGAGAACATGCCATATTGCTCGCCGATGTAGGCGAGGCGCGCGTCTGCGGCGGCGATCCGCGTCCGGACGCGAGCAATGCGCGCGCGCATCTCGCCCAGCTCGACCCTCCAGTCGGCGGTAAGCGCCTCATCCTCAAGCACGATGCGCACCGCGGCGGCGCCATGATCAGGGGGCATCGACCACATTTCGCGCGCGATCTGGAGCACATTGTCCATCGCGATACGGCTTTGACGAGGATCGCCGGTCTTGACCCACAGCGAGCCGACACGGTCGCGATAAAGGCCGAAATTCTTATCGCAACTGTGCGCGACGATGATTTCGTCGCACACATCGAGCAGCCGGTGAAGCCCGCGCGCATCCTCGTCGAGCCCGCGCCCGAGCCCCTGATAAGCGATGTCGACAAACGGCAGCAGCCCGCGATACGCAACGGTCCGCGCAACATCGGCCCATTGGTCGTCATCAAGGTCGGCGCCGGTCGGATTGTGACAGCAGCCATGGAGCAACACGACGTCGCCGGGCTGGGCGCCATCGAGCCGCTGCATCATCTCGTCGAAGCGAATGAAGCGCTCATCGCGATCATAATAGCCGTAACGCGAGACTTCGAGCCCCGCGGCTTCGATCACCGGAATGTGATTGGGCCAGGTCGGGGTGCCGACCAGCACGCGCGCCTGTGGCCGCGCCGCCGCGATCAACTTGAAGCCCAGCGACAGCGCGCCGCACCCGCCAGGGGTGTGGAGCCCAAGGATGCGCTCGTCTTCGGCATGGCGGCCAAGCACGATCGGGCGCAGCAATTCGGTGTAGCGCTTGTCCCCCGCCCCACCGAGATAGGCCTTGGTCTGCTGCTCGTCCCACAGACATTGCTCGGCGGCCTTGACGCTCCGCAGGATCGGGGTCCGCCCCTCGCCGTCACGATAGACTCCGACCCCGACGTCGATTTTGTCGGGGCGCGTCTCGGCATTGGCCATCGCGATCAAGGCAAGCAGCGAATCGCTTTCGATGGCGTTAAGCTTTTCAAGCAATTGGGCGCCCCCGCCCGCTCGGGTGATTGTCGGCTGGTCCAGCATGGACCGCAACTAGCGCAGCCGCACCCAACAGTCACGCATCATAGTCGACCGCGACACCCTCGCCGATCGGGACCGATTGGCAGGTCAGGACATAACCCGCGGCGACTTCCTCGTCGGTCAGACCATAGCGCGCCGCCATTTCGACCTCGCCTGCGACGACCCTCGCGCGGCAGGTCGCACACACACCGGCTTTGCACGCGAACGGCGCGGGCATCCCCGCGTCGCGCGCCGAATCGAGGATATTGGCGCCATCGAACTCGATCCGCCGGGTGCGCCCGTCGAGCGTGACCGACAGTGTCAGCCCGGCCGCCTCTTGCTGCAGAGCCGCCATCTGCGCAGCGAGCGCCGCTGATGGCCGCCCTGCGGTGAAGCGTTCGATATGGATTCGGTCGGCGGTGATCGCGCGATCGACCAGCGCCGCCTCGGCCGCATCCATCATCGGGCCGGGACCGCAAATGAACCAGGCGTCTATCTCTTGCGGATCGTCGACCAATGCATCGATCGCCGCATCGCAGGTTGCGCGGTCGAGCATGCCGTTG
>JBKJTQ010000152.1:0-7955 GCA_046589895.1 Sphingomicrobium sp. | reverse complement strand
CGGCCCGATGCGATCGTCGCCACCGGCCGATCTGACTATCCCAACCAGGTCAACAATGTCCTCGGTTTCCCGTTCATCTTCCGCGGCGCGCTCGATGTGCGCGCGACCGGGATCAATGAGGAAATGAAGATTGCCGCGGCGCATGCGCTCGCCGAATTGGCGCGCGAAGCGGTGCCCGAAGAAGTCGCCGCGGCCTATGGCGGGGTCAGCCACCACTTCGGCCCCGATTATATCATTCCCGCCCCGTTCGACCCGCGGCTGATCGAGATCGTGCCGTGCGCGGTGGCGCAAGCCGCGATGGACAGCGGCGTCGCGCAAAAGCCGATCGCCGACATGCGCGCCTATCGGCAGATATTGCGTGCCCGGCTCAACCCGACCGCATCGGTGCTCAGCCTCGCCTATGAGGCGGCTCGCTCCAACCCGAAGCGCGTGCTGTTCGCCGAGGGTGAGGAGCCCAACGTGTTGCGCGCCGCGATCGCGTTCAAGGACGGCGGCTATGGCACGCCGGTGCTGGTCGGGCGCGACGCCGTCTATCGGCACCTTGCCGAACTTGGGGTCGACGACCCGCACAGCTACGAAGTGCTTAACAGCCGTAATTCGCCGCTCGTCGGGCGCGCGGTGGATTATCTTTACGCCAAGCTCCAGCGCCAAGGCATGCTGCGGCGCGAGGTCGAGCGGATGATCAACCAGGATCGCAATGCATTCGCCGCGGCGATGCTCGCCTTGGGCGAAGGCGATGCGATGATCACCGGGACGACACGCCCGTTCAGCCAGTCATTGCGCCAGGTTCGAAGCGTGATCGACGATGACAACGCCGCCACGCCATTTGGCATCAACATCGTCGCGACGCGCAATCAGACGGTGATGATCGCCGACACGTCGGTGACCGAGCGGCCGACCGCCGAGCAACTCGCGGCGATCGCGATCCGATCGGCGGCGTTCGGGCGGCGAATGGGGCAGGAGCCGCGCGTCGCGTTCATCTCCTACACCACCTTCGGCAATCCACCGGGACGCCATATCGAAGAATTGCGCGACGCGGTGACTCTGCTCGACTCGCTTCAGACCGATTTTGAATATGAGGGAGAAATGGGCCCCGACGTCGCGCTTAGCCACGACATGCAGCGCAAATATTATCCCTTCAGCCGCCTTACGGGCCCGGCGAACATCCTCATCCTTCCCGGGCTCCAGTCGGCGAATATTTCGGCCAAATTGGTGAAAGCGCTTGGCGGCGAAAGCGTACTCGGGCCCTATCTGCTCGGAATGGCGCTCCCCGTCCAGATCGCGCCGATGACCGCGAGCACCTCGGATCTGGTGACGCTGGCGGTGCTCGCCGCGAGCGGCGCGGACGCGATCCGCAAACCGCCGAAGAGGGGAAGCTAGAATCGATCTTGTAAAAGCTGCGCGGGCGATGACCAATCAACTTGGGGTTCGCCCTAGACCCGCTCGACCTGGCTGACTCCGGCCGCCGAGCGCAGCGCAGCGGTCAGGCTGTGCAAATGGGCGAGGTCGTGGACCTCGACGTCGACATTGAAGGTGTGGAAGCTGCCGTCGCGATGCGCGAGGCCCAGGTTGACGATGTTCGCGCCCTTGCCCCCCATGATCCCCGCCATCTCGCCCAATGCGCCGGCGACATCGCGCAGGATCACCGTCAGTCGCGCGGTGCCGCCGTCCGATCCGTCACCCCATGCCAGGTCGAGCCAGTCGGCATCGACTCCGCTGGCAAGCTGGTCGCAGCCGATGACATGGACCTCGATCCCCTCATCCTCGCGGCGCAGCCCGACGATGCGGTCGCCCGGGATTGGATGGCAGCAGGCGGCGAGATCATAAGCGACTCCGGGAGTGAGGCCCTTTATCGAGATGGCGGTGCGCTGACCAAGTGGGCGCGGAGCAACGTCACCGCCCGCCGATCCGGGCATCAGCGCCTCCATCAGCTCGACGTCGGAGACGGTGCGCCGCGCGACGCGAATCATCAACGCGTCGGCATCCTCGACCTTCAACGCCTTGATCGCACGCTTCAGTGCCTCGGGCCCGAGCGGCGCGGGCAGTCGCGCGACGATCTCGTCGTAAATCTTGCGGCCAAGCTCGATCGTCTCGTCGCGTTCCTTGTGGCGGACGAAGCGGCGGATCCCGGCGCGCGCCTTGCCGGTGGTGACGAAGCGCAGCCACGACGGTTGCGGATGCTGCGCCTTGGAGGCGAGGATTTCGACCTGATCACCATTATCGAGCAGGGTGCGGAGCGGGACGACGCGGCCATTGACCTTGGCGCCGACGGTCTGGTCGCCAAGGTCCGTATGCACCGCATAGGCAAAATCGACCGGGGTCGCACCCTTGGGCAGCTGGATCAGCTCGCCCTTGGGGGTGAAGGCGAAGATTCGGTCCTGGTACATCGCCATCCGCGTATGCTCGAGCAATTCCTCGGGGCTCGCGGCATGGTCGAGGATTTCGACCAGGTCGCTGATCCACGGAACCTTGATATTGTCGGCCGCCTTGCGTTCCTTATACGCCCAATGCGCCGCCAGCCCGCGCTCAGCCTGGCCATGCATGGCGCGGTCACGGATTTGGATTTCGATGCGCGTCTTCGAATCGTGGATGATCGAGGTGTGCAGGGACCGATAGCCGTTGCGCTTGGGGGTCGAGACATAATCCTTGTAGCGCCCCGGAACCATCGGCCATCGCTGGTGGATCAGCCCGAGCGCGCGATAGCAATCGTCGGTCGACTCGACGATCACGCGAAACGCCATCACGTCGGATAATTGCTCGAAGCTGATGTGGCGCTCGGCCATCTTCTTCCAGATCGAATAGGGATGTTTTTCGCGCCCCATCACGTCGGCATCGAGGCCATGGTCGGCAAGGTGGAGCTGGAGCCCAAGCCCGATGCGGCTGACGAGGTCACCGCCGGCTTCGTGAAGCTGTTGCAGCCGCCGCGTGATCGAGGCGTAGGCGTCGGGCTCCAATTGCTTGAATGCTAGCCCCTGCATCTCGTTCATGATCTCATACATGCCGATCCGCTCGGCGAGCGGCGCATAGATATCCATCGTCTCCTTGGCGATGCGGCGGCGCTTGGCCTCATCGGGGACGTGATGAAGCGTGCGCATATTGTGGAGCCGGTCGGCGAGCTTGACGAGCAACACCCGAATATCATCGGACAAGGCGAGCAGGAACTTCCGCAAATTCTCTGCGGCGCGCTCATTTTCGGACTGTGCCTCAATCTTCGATAATTTGGTTACCCCGTCGACCAGCCGCGCGACGTTAGCGCCAAATAATTTCTCGATCTGTTCGGGGGTGGCGACGGTATCCTCGATCGTATCGTGGAGGAGAGCGGTGACGATCGTCTCATCGTCGAGCTTCAAATCGGTAAGGATTCCCGCGACTTCGATCGGATGGCTGAAATAAGGGTCGCCCGATGCGCGGACCTGAGCCCCATGCGCCTTCATCGAAAAAACGTAGGCGCGGTTGATCAGCCCCTCATCCGCATCGGGATCATAGGCGCGCACCTTCTCGACGAGTTCATATTGCCTCAGCACCCTGCCAATGTGGCCTATCGGGCCTCCTTCGCAAGTGCAAAAAGGGCCGGAAGCCCCGGCAAAGGGGTTCCGGCCCAGGGAGTTCGGCGCACGCGCGTGCCGCGCGCCGAGTTCCTCGGGTGAGGATCAGTTGCGCGCCAGCGCCGGAAGCGGGCCGCCGCGCGCGACGCTGTTGCACTTGTCGAGCTCGGTGGCGGGCAAGGCGCGGCCATCGACGACGAAGTTCTCGAGGCGCCCGGCCTGCTTGGCGAGGCCTTGGCACAGCACTAGGGGCCGGCCATACTCAGTCGCGCCCCGGCAGGCGGCGGGACCGCACGCCCAGTTGATGTCGCGCACGACGATGCGCTTGGCGGCGACGGGGTTGATCGGCCTGGCCGAATAGGTTGCGGCACTGGCGGCGGCGGGGAGAAGAACAGCAGCGGCAAGGCCGAGAGCGAGACGGTTGATCATGGTTCGGCTCCGATAAGTATACGTTGCGTAACGCAACCTATCTGCCATAATCAGTTTTAAAGCGCAACTGTTCTTTTTGAATCTTCTGTGTCAGGATCATGACCGTGAGTTCGTCCCCGCCCGACATTGACGCCTTCAAGGCTGCCGCGCTGCGCTGCCCCCTCCCGCAGGCAATCGAGCTGATTGGCGAAAAATGGGCCTTTCTGATCCTTCGCGGGGCACTCAACGGGCTCCAGCATTTCGAACAGTTCCAGGCGGGACTCGGGATCGCGCGCAACATTCTCTCGAACCGCTTGGCGCGAATGGTCGAAGGCGGGATCCTTCAGCGCACCGCCGACCCCGGCGATGGCCGAAAAGTGGTCTATGCACTGACCGACAAGGGGGAGGCATTGCTCCCCGTCGTGCTTGCACTCCGCCAATGGGGCGAGAATTGGGGGCATGGCACGCAGGAAATATTGCTCGCCGACCAGCGCGATGGCAAACCTGTGCGCCCGATCCGCGTGCTCGCCGAGGATGGCCGCGAACTTGATCTGCACGATCTGATGTGGGTCAACCGCGCCAGTGGCGCAGTGCTCAGGCGAGAAAAGGCCTAGAATCGCTCACTGCCAGCTTCGGCGGGGAGGTGGCCGCCGCAGGCTGCCGCAGGGGAGCTCAGAACGTCGGGCCGAACCCCTCCACCATTGCCTCTGCGGGTATTGTTCTTCTCCCCATCGAAGGCGACGGGGAGGAACTGGTTCATTCGTAATCGCCGCCTGACGGGGTCGGGCGCGGCGGTGCGGCGGCGGTGAGGCGCAGCGCCTCGGCCGACTCGCTCAGAGAGG
This sequence comes from Sphingomicrobium sp., assembly GCA_046589895.1. Lineage (GTDB taxonomy): Bacteria > Pseudomonadota > Alphaproteobacteria > Sphingomonadales > Sphingomonadaceae > Sphingomicrobium. Next base: position 3,160 of record JBKJTQ010000152.1, on the reverse strand, counting down.
CCAATTCGTCGGTTTCATCATCCTCATCGACGCGCACGCGCTGGAGGTTCGAGATGATCGCTTCCTCAAGATGCTTGGGCTTGACCGTCTGCTCGGCGATCTCGCGCAGCGCGACGACCGGATTCTTGTCGCGGTCGCGATCGATGGTCAGGTCGGCCCCGCCCGAGATCTGGCGCGCGCGTTGCGCGGCGGCCAGCACCAGGTCGAACCGGTTGGGAATCTTGTCGACACAATCTTCGACGGTCACGCGCGCCATTAGTCGCTCCGCTCTTCATACCGAGGCATTCGGAAAGGCCGCGAGATAAAGCGAGGGGGGCGATGAGTCAATGAAATCGCGAGCAGCTTCGCTTGCCAGCATCGCGCGCCATCGCCACAAGCCAGACCGATGACCGTCCCTCTGCAAACCGATAGCGTGATGGTCGATGATAATCGGCTGACGCTTCATTCCGGAGGACCCGAGCGGCTCGCGGTATTGATTGGAGTGATCGACGGCGCCGAGACCTCGCTGCGCTTGCTTTATTACATCTACCGCGCCGACGCTTCGGGCGATCTTGTCCGCGCCGCGCTTGACCGCGCGCTCGACCGCGGGGTCATGGTTGCGCTTCTGGTCGACGGTTTCGGCTATGCCGCGCCCGATGATTATTTCAAAGTGCTTATCGCCAAGGGAATGCGCTTCTGCCGCTTCCATCCGACGCTCGGACGGCGCTATCTGATCCGCAATCATCAAAAGCTCGCGCTGGCTGACGATGCGCGCGTGCTGATCGGCGGATTCAATATTGAGAACAGCTATTTCGGGACCGTCGAAGAGGGCGCGTGGCGCGACCTTGGGCTGATGGTCGAAGGCGCGGCGGCAGGCCGACTCGCGTCCTATTTCGACGAGCTGTTGGCCTGGGCGATGCTCAAACGCGGCAAGATTCGCCAGCTCAATCAGATTATCCATCTTTACAGCGAGACCCGCGGCGCGCTGCAATGGACCTACGGGGGGCCGACCCGCGGGCTGTCGCCCTGGGCTACCGCGACTTGCCGCGACTTGCGGTCGGCGCGCGACGTCGAGATGATCGCGGCCTATTTCTCGCCCACCGGCGCGATGCTGCGGCGGATCGCGCGGGTCGGCGCCAAGGGACGGGCGCGGATCATCACCGCCGCCAAGTCCGATAATGAGGCCACCATCTCGGCCGCGCGCCACACTTACAAAAGGCTGTTGCGGCGCGGGGTGCAGATTTTTGAATATGCCCCCGCCAAGCTGCATTCCAAACTCGTCGTGCTCGACGATGTGGTGCACATTGGATCGTCGAACTTCGATATTCGCAGCCTCTACCTCAACCTCGAAATGATGCTGCGCGTCGACGATCCCGCGTTCGCAGCGATGATGCGCGCCTATTTCGAGCAGGAGTGCGCCAACTCGACCCCGATTACGCCCGCCGTGCACGACCGACGATCGACCTTGTTCAATCGCATCCGTTGGGCAGCGAGCTTCTTTCTCGTCAGCAGCGCGGACTATAGCGTGACGCGGCGATTGAACCTCGGCGTGTGACCGTCAATCGAGTTTGCGGCGTTCGCGATAGGCCCAGAACAAGGTCGCGGGGGGTAGGTTGGCCCATTCGAACCCCCGCTCGATGCGTTCGAAGAAAGGGGCGATATAGTCGCGTACCTTGGGGCTGAACTGATAGACAAGGAATGCCCCGCCGTCGCGGATCACGCGTCCGGTCGCCTTGCCGATGGCGCTGCCGACACCTGCCGGCAGGGTAGAGAAGGGCAGTCCCGACAGGACATAATCGGCATGGTCGAAGCCATGCGCGGCGACGATCTTTTCGACATCGGCGGCCGACCCCGCGAATGCGATCAGCCGCGGATCGTCGATATCCTCGCGCAGATAATCGATGAAGTCGGCATTGGTGTCGATCGCGATCAGGCGCGCGTCGGGGCCGAGCAGCTCGAGGATCGGGCGCGTGAACGTTCCCACGCCGGGACCATATTCGACGAACAGGTGAGTCTTGTCCCACTCGACCGGGGCCAGCATTTTGGCGATCAATTTGTCGCTCGACGGAATGATCGAACCGACCATCACCGGATGTTTGATGAAGCCCCTGAGGAACTGCCAGCGCGGATGAGCAACGCGGCCGGTACGGCGGCGCTGGCCCTTAAGGGTACTGGCTCTGGTGGCGTTCAAGGAGGAGCTCCGGGAAAAGGTTGGCGGCGAGCGTTCGCAAATGGCGGGCGTCTTGGCAAGGCATCCCAGCGGCTATCGCGCACGGCTCGCCGGGGTTAAGGCGCGGCGATGGACCAACACTCCCCCCGCCGGAAGGTTGCCGGAAGCGCGCTTACCACCCCGCATTTCATGCTGCTGTTCGCCGCGATGCTGGTCGCGGCGGCGGGCAATACCGCGCTTCAGTCGGTGATGCCGGCGATCGGCCGCGAAATAGGAATTGCCGATTTGTGGGTCGCCATTGCCTACACCTCGTCCGCAGTGCTGTGGGTGGTGCTTGCACCGTATTGGGCGCGGATGAGCGACCGCCGCGGCCGAAAAGCGCTGACCCTGCTCGGAGTCGGCGGGTTCATCGTATCGATGACATTGTGCGGCATTGTCCTGATCTACGGACTCGCTGGCGTCATCTCGGGCACGCTGACATTTGTCCTGTTCGGGATGGCCCGCGCGATTTACGGCTCGCTCGGCTGCGCAACGCCAAGCGCGACTCAGGCCTATCTGGCGTCGAAGACCCGGCGCTCGGCGCGAGTCGCGGCGCTGTCGTCCTTGTCGTCGAGCTTCGGCCTCGGGACCATTGTCGGGCCAGCGCTGGCGCCCTTGTTCGTGCTACCATTCATTGGGCTGCCGGGCCCCTTGTTCGCTTTTGCCGCGATCGCGGTATTGGTGTTCATCGCAATCCTGTTGTGGCTGCCCGACGACCAGCAGCCGCGCCACGGCCATCGCCGCGGGCATGGCGCAGCAATGAGCTATCCGTCGCTCGCCTCCTCGCCCACCGGGGCAAGCGTGGTTGCCTCAACCGCGCCGCGCAGCACCACCAAGCTCAAGTGGAGCGATCCGCGAATTCGCCACTGGATTGTTGCCGGAGTCGTCTCGGGTCACGCCCAGGCAGCCGTGCTGACGTGCCTGGGCTTTTTCGTCATCGACCGGCTCGGACTCGAACCGCGCGGATCGGAG
>JBKJTQ010000043.1:0-14457 GCA_046589895.1 Sphingomicrobium sp. | reverse complement strand
CACCCGTTCCCCGGTCCCGGTCTCGCGATCCGCGTCCCTGGGGAGGTGACCAAGGAGCGCTGCGACATCTTGCGCAAGGCCGACGCGGTCTATCTCGACGAGATTCGGGGCGCCGGGCTGTACGATGCGATCTGGCAGGCGTTCGCGGTGTTGTTGCCGGTCAGGACGGTCGGGGTGATGGGCGATGCGCGGACCTATGACTATGTGTGCGGATTGCGCGCAGTGACCAGCGTCGACGGCATGACCGCCGACATCTACCCATTTGACGCGGCGTTCCTGTCGGGCTGCGCGACGCGGATCATCAACGAAGTCCAGGGCATCAACCGCGTGGTGTACGATTATACGTCGAAGCCGCCGGGGACGATCGAGTGGGAGTGAGCTAGAACCCGTCAACCGGTCGAGGATATGCGCCATGACCTTGGCTTTCGGCGCAAGCAAGAGGGGCTTGCGCGAAGCGATCCCGCGGGGCACTCCCGCGACGGGTTACAAAGGGGGCGACGATGACGGAAAGGCGGGAAGCAAGTGCGGTACCGAGCTGGTTCTGGATCGCGGCCGCGCTTGCGCTGCTGTTCGAAGCCTTTGGTTGCTACATGTATATCGCGCAGGTGACCGCCGACCGCGCCAGCCTGCCGCTTGATCAGCGCGCGATGTGGGACGCGACCCCGACGTGGATGGTTGCGGCTTATGCGATTGCGGTGTGGGCCGGGCTGGCCGGGGCGGTATTGCTGCTGATGCGGCGCAAGCTTGCGGCGCCAGTGTTGCTGGTGTCGCTGATCGCGGTGGCGGTGCAGTTCAGCGGGCTGTTCCTCGTCCGCCAGCTGCGTCAGACGGTTCCCGACAACGCGCTGACCGGGCCGGTTGCGATCATCGTCCTCTGCTATCTCATCTTCATGCTCGCGCGGCTGGCGATCAGGCGGGGCTGGCTCCGCTAGACGCGCGGCGCTATCAGGTCACTTATGTCCACTTTCACCATCGATAGCGGCACCAGCCGCGCGACTCCGTCGCCGGTCCCGGGCAAGCGGATGACCGTACCGGCCTTGCGCGCGCGCAAGGCCGCCAACGACGATGGCTTCGTCACCGAGCAGCCGATCGTCATGCTCACTGCTTACACGATGCGGATGGCGCAATTGCTCGATCCGCATTGCGAGATATTGCTCGTCGGAGACAGTTTGGGGCAGGTGATTTACGGGCTGCCATCGACGGTGCCGGTGACCCTCGAGATGATGTGCGCGCATGGCGCGGCGGTGGTGCGCGGCAGCTGGCACAGCCTGGTCGCGGTCGACATGCCGTTCGGAAGCTATGAGGCATCGCCTGAGCAGGCATTTGCTTCGGCGGCTCGCGTAATGAAGGAGAGCGGCTGCGCGGCGGTCAAGCTGGAAGGCGGCGAAGCGATGGCGCCAACGATCGCCTTCCTTTCGCAGCGCGGAATTCCGGTGATCGGGCACGTCGGGCTGACCCCGCAGGCGGTCAACCAGCTCGGCGGCTATGCGGCGCGGGGGAAGAGCGAGGCCGAGGCGAACAAGATCGTCGGCGATGCACGCGCCGTCGCCGATGCGGGGGCGTTTTGCATCGTGGTCGAAGGCGTGATGGAAAAGATTGCCGACGAATGCACCGCTGCTGTGGCCGTTCCGATCATCGGGATCGGCGCCTCTGCCAAATGCGACGGGCAAGTGCTGGTGACCGAGGACATGCTTGGGCTGTTCGAACGCACCCCGCGGTTCGTCAAACGCTACGACGATTTGGCGAGCCGCATCGCAAACGCGGTCGAGGCCTATGCTGGGGAAGTACGGTCGCGGACCTTTCCAACGGCCGAGCAGACTTATCGCCCCATAGGGGACTGACAAACCAAGGTTTTTCATTTGAAGGGCCGTGATTTTGTTTTTGCGCAATCCCGCAGTGATGATAGGGACGTCGATGAAGCTTTCTCAACCATAGTTTCCGCTGAACTTGAAACAGCATCCCAAAGGGGGTCTCATGCGTAAATATCTCCTCACCGCCGTTGCGGTGGTCGCGATCGCGTCACCGGCGATGGCCCGTGACGGACAGCCCTATTTCGGGGTTGAAGGGGGCATCTTGTTCCCGAAGGACAATGACGCCGACATCCGCGTCGATTTCACCAGCACGCAGACGCCCGCCACACCCGTGGTCGCTGGTCCACTCGACGCAAATTTCGATAATGTTGTCGGGATCGAATTTAAGCGTGGTTATGATATCGACCTCGTCGCCGGCTATGATTTCGGCTTCGTTCGACTTGAAGCCGAACTTGGCCGCAAGAGCGCCAAGCTTGACGATTTTGGTCTCGATGCCGGTTTCATCACTACGCTCAACACCGCGCTCAATCGCCCGTCGGCCTCGCCGGATGTCGGTGCCCCGGGACAGCCGGCATTGGTCGCGAACGATTTCGCCATGAACGGCAAGTTTCGCGTGAATTCGCTCATGGCCAACGCTTTGCTCGACTTCGGCAATGAAAACGGACTGTCCTTCTATGCTGGCGTCGGCGCGGGACGTGCATTTTTCAATTTCGACGGATATAGTGAAAGCGCCTGGGCCTATCAGGGGATCGCTGGCGTACGCTTTGCCGTCAACTCGAACATCGATATCGGGCTCAAATATCGCTACTTCCGCACCGGCAAGGTCGACTTGAGCGACGACACGCGGCTGTTGACGGGCAATAGCGACCGCAGGCCCGTCGGCACCGTCAACGTCGATCAGACCACCAATGCGGTTTTGTTTACCGACTTCGATCGCAAGTTCCAGTCGCACAGCCTGCTGGCGAGCCTGATCTTCAACTTCGGCGCGCCGCCTCCGCCTCCGCCGATCGTGGTGGAGCCAGTTGCTCCTCCGCCCCCGCCGCCTGCGACGCAGACATGCCCCGACGGAACGGTAATCCTGGCGACCGATATTTGCCCGGCGCCGCCGCCACCGCCGCCGCCGCCGATACCGGAACCTGTTCCCGAGCGCGGCTAAACAACACGCTTGGGTCAAAGATCGGCCGGCCACCCTTGGATGGCCGGCCGTTTCTTTGCGCGTCGCGTCGGCGTCGCGCCCTCTTTGCCTTTCGCGTGACGCGCGCTAGAGCGGCGGCGCCAGCTTTTGTTCATCCGGGGCGGGGAATGAAGGCGCGACGGCCGGCACTGCCCCGATGCTCAAGAGGAATGATTTGGCGCTTCCCCCCGATACTGCCGATAGCTTCGTTCGCGAGGTCGACGAGAATCTTCGCCGCGACCAGATGGCGGAGCGCGCCAAGCGCTATGGCGGGGTCGTCATCGGCGCGGTCGTGCTGTTCCTGATTGCCGTGGCCGGCTATCTTTACTGGCAGAGCCGCCAGCAGAAGCAGGCCGAGGCGGGGACCGAGCAACTGACGGTGGCCTTGCAGGACATTGGCGCTAACAAGATGGCCACGGCGCCGGCGCAGCTCGATGCGCTTCGCCAGTCCGATGCCGAGGGAGTCAAGGCGACCGCCGGGCTGACCCGCGCCGCACTCGCGCTGCAGCAGGGCAATCGCAAGCTCGCCGCGACGATCTATTCCGAGATCGCCGCCGACAAGGGTCTTGCCCAGCCGTATCGCGACCTGGCACTGGTGCGCGGCACCGCGCTCGAGTTCGACACGCTCAAGCCCGACGAGGTGATCGCGCGCCTCCAGCCGGTCGCCGAGCCTGGCCAGCCGTTTTTCGGCAGCGCTGGCGAGATGATCGGAATGGCGCTGATCGCCAAGGGGCAAAAGCCCGCCGCGGCGCAATTATTCGCCAAGATCGCTGCCGACGAGGGCGTCCCCGATTCGCTGCGCAGCCGCGCGGTGCAAGTCGCGGGCACGCTCGGAATTGACGCCAGCGCTTCGCTTCCCACCGGCGCGACCGCAGCCGAATGAAGGACTTTCCCCGCATGACGCGTACGACGACTTCGCTTACTCTCATCTTGACCGCCGCCCTGCTGTCGAGCTGCGGAATCATCAACAAGAAGACCAAGGCGACTCCGACGATCGGCGACCGCGTCTCGGTGCTGGTCAATGAGGTCGATATTGCCGTCGATCCCGAGACCGCGGCGACCCCGATGGCGCTTCCCGTCGCGATCGCCAACGCTGATTGGGCGCAGTCGGGGGGCAATGCCGCCAAGCTGGTCGAACATGTCGCGCTGCGCTCCTCTGTCGGACAGGCATGGTCGGCGGCGATCGGCGCGGGCAGTACCCGGTCGCGGCGGCTGGGCGGTGGCCCGGTGGTCGCGGGGGGCAAGGTCTTTACCATCGACACAGCCGGCAGCGTCCGCGCCTTCGATGCGACCAGCGGTGCGCCATTATGGGCGGCGCGATTCGGCGATGCCAAGGGCAATGAGGAAATCCTCTACGGTGGCGGGGTCGCGGTCGATGGCGGGCGGGTCTATGCCACCAATGGTTATGGCAATGTCGCCGCGCTCGATGCCGCGACCGGCGCGGTCGCGTGGACGGTGCGCCCAGGCGGGCCGTTGCGCGGGGCGCCGACCGTCGCCGGCGGCAGCGTCTATGTCATCAGCCAGGACAATCAGATTTTCGCATTAAAGGCCGCCGACGGCTCGACCGCCTGGTCGAATGCCGCGGCGCTCGAAATCGCCGGGGTGTTCGGCAATGGCTCGCCCGCGGTTGACCGCGGCACCGTGGTTGCGGGCTTCTCATCGGGCGAACTCAACGCCTATCGCTATGAAAATGGCCGCATGGTGTGGCAGGATGCGCTGTCGCGGACCTCGATCTCGACCGCGGTCGCGGCGCTCAGCGATATCGACGCCGACCCGGTGATCGCCAACGGCATTGTTTATGCGCTTGGCCAGGGTGGGCGAATGGTCGCGCTCGACCTCACCTCGGGGCAACGCATCTGGGAACTCAACATGGCGGGGATTGCCACCCCATGGGTCGCGGGCGACTGGCTGTTCGCGGTCAATGACAAAGCGCAATTGATCGCGGTGCAGCGCATGACGGGCAAGATTCGCTGGATCAACCAGCTCCAGCGCTGGGAGAAGGAATCGAAAAAGGCGGGTCAGATCAGCTATTTCGGCCCGGTGCTCGCGGGCGAGCGGCTGGTCGTCGCAGGCAGTAACGGCACGCTGACCAACATCAATTCGACCACCGGCGCGACGCAAAGCCAGGTCAATGTCGGCGGCGCGGTGCGCTTTCAGCCGGTGGTCGCGGCCGGGTCGATGTATCTGCTTACCGACGAAGGCCGCCTGCTCGCCTTTCGCTAAGGGCGAAGCGCCTCCCTCGTTTCGTTGCGCTTTATGCGCTAGGGGGCGGCATGTCCCTTCCCACCGTTGCCATCGTCGGCCGACCCAATGTCGGAAAATCGACCCTGTTCAATCGCCTGGTCGGCAAGCGCGTCGCGCTGGTCGATGATCGTCCCGGCGTGACTCGCGACCGGCGCGAGGGTGAGGGGCATTTGCTTGGGCTTGAGTTCCGGGTGATGGACACTGCCGGGTTCGAGGAGGTGGATCCGGCCTCGCTCCCCGGTCGGATGCGGCATCAGACCGAGGCCGCGGTGCGCGAAGCCGATGTCGCGCTGTTCGTGATCGACGGGCGCGAGGGGCTGACCCCGCTCGACGAGGAGATCGCGCGCTGGCTCAGGCATGAGAATACCCCAGTTATCGTCGCCGCCAACAAGTCGGAAGGCAGCGCCGGGGAAGCCGGGCGGGTCGAGGCATTCGCGCTTGGCTTTGGCGAGCCGTTCGCGCTGTCGGCCGAACATGGCGAAGGGCTGGTCGACCTGTTCGAGGCGCTGCGACCGCTTATCGAACCCGAGCTGGCCGAGGGGGAAGAAGCGCCGGTCAAGGAAGCGCGCGGCGACGATGAGGATTATGTCGGGCCGCTGAAGCTGGCGATCGTCGGGCGCCCCAATGCGGGCAAGTCGACCCTGGTCAACAAGATGCTCGACGAGGATCGCATGATCACCGGCCCGGAAGCGGGAATCACGCGTGATTCGATCAGCATCGACTGGCACTGGACCGACGCCGCCGGCACAATGCACCCGGTTCGCCTGATCGACACCGCGGGCCTCCGCAAGCGCGCCAAGGTCGACGACAAGCTCGAACGATTGTCCGCCGCCGACACCCGCCGCGCGATCGATTTCGCCGAAGTGGTGGTATTGCTGCTCGACGCGACGCGCGGATTGGAAGCGCAGGATCTGCGCATCGCCGACCAGGTGCTCGAGGAAGGCCGCGCCTTGGTCATCGCGCTCAACAAATGGGACGTCGCCGAACATGGCTCGTCCTTGTTCAACGGGGTCAAGGCGGCTTTGCTCGAAGGGTTGAGCCAGTTGAAGGACGTGCCGCTACTGACGGTATCGGGAATGACCGGCAAGGGCATCGACCAGTTGATCGGCGCGGCATTGGAGGTACGGACCAACTGGTCGCGGCGGGTCGGGACGGGCGAACTCAACCGCTGGTTCGGAAAGGCGGTCGAGACCAATCCGCCGCCGGCGCCCGGCGGCAAAAGGATCAAGCTGCGCTACATCACGCAGATCAAGACGCGCCCGCCCAGCTTCGTCATTTTCGGCAGCCGGGTCGATCAACTGCCAATCAGTTATCACCGCTATCTGCTCAATTCGATGCGGCGTGACTTGCAATTAGGTCCAGTTCCGTTGCGATTGACGATGCGAGCGACCAAAAATCCGTACAACAATAAAAGCGAATAAACCCCCTCTTTACCCTTTGCGGGTTAGACCAAGGGGTGGAACAGCGTCGGCGCGGGGCCGGACAGGAGCGACGAGTGGACGACGGCAACGACATTGTCGACTGGGTGCATTTCGAGAAGAGCCGCGGCGAACTGGGTCCGGGCTTCATCCGCATCCTCGGTTATTTCCGCGAGGATGGCGCCAAAAGCGTCGCCCAGATCGAGACCGCGATGCGCGATCAGAACACTGTCGGGCTGGTGATACCAGCGCATACGCTGAAAGGCGAAGCGCGGCAGTTCGGCGCCGATCCGCTTGCCGATTGTGCTGAACTGATCGAGCAATCAGCGCGGATCAGCATCGAGACCCACAGCTTTCCCGATGAACTGATCGCCGACGTGGTCAAGCTGCGCCGGTTGTGGAATCAGACGATCGAGCTGTTCGACAAGGCGACCAACCCCCGGCTCACGCGCGCCCCCGCAATGAGTGCGTTCGGGCGCAAGGTCGGCAATCAGGGCTTCGGCCGAATCTAATCCGCTAGAGCGTTTTGACCGGAGTTGGCGCGGACCCTGCGCCGACGTCGAGCGGCGCGCTTTTGCGCATTGGCTGCAACTTCCACCGCGCGAGGCTGCGCCAGGCCCATTCGAACGGGCCGTAGCGGAAGCGGTCGAGCCACGGCTTCGACCAGAGCAGCATCACCAACCACACTGGCGGGACCAGCAGCCACGCCTGCGCGCGCGACACTTCTCCGTAGAGATTGCCGCCGAAACCGTAGAAAACCAGGGTCCCGATGATCGTGCAGCCGAGATAATTGGAAAATGCGGTGCGTCCGACGGCAGCCAGCCGTTGCGTCAGCCAGCCGCCGCGTCGCGCGAGGAGGATGATCAGCGAGGCATAGCCGCAAGCCATCAGCGGACGAAACAAGGTCGAATAGCCGCCATAGGCCGCCATATGTTCGGGCGGGCGAAACGCGCTGCGCCAGGTGAAAGCGGTGAATAGCGCATAAGCGACGGCGCCGAGCCCGAGTCCGCCGGCCGCGACCTGGCGATAGCGGCGCTCGCTCCATTGGTCGGTGAGGAAGCCCGACTTGTAGCCCCACATCCCGAATAGCATCAGCGACAGCGTCTCGATCCACAGCGGGCCGAGGTCGAACGGTTCGACGAGGTCGTTCGGAACCACCGCGCGCACGCGTGCGGCGATGGTCGCATGATCGGCGCGATCCTCGGCAAGCGCCTTGCCGCCGGGGAACATCGAGGCGCGGCGCTCGCCCCATTGCTTGCGCATTTCGGTGGTCGCGCCGGGGGCCTGCGCCGCGTCGTAGCTCACCCCGCCCTGATAGGAAAAATAGATGCTCGGGCCAGCGTAGAGCAGGAAGCCCGCAAGCGAGACGATCAGCAGCGTTCGCGCGCGGCGTTTCCAGAACAGGAAGGCGACCATCCCGACCGCGGCATAATGGGTCAAAATGTCTCCCCACCACAGCAAGGCGAAGTGGAGCAACCCGAACAGCATCAGCACGACCATGCGCGCATAATGAGTCTTCGCGGGCGACCGGCCCGCCGCCGTTGCGCGCTCGATAACCAGCAGCATCGACGCGCCGAACAGCATCGAGAAGAGACTGCGAAACTTGCCGTCGACGAGGATGAAATTGATCGTCCACATGAGCTTGTCGACAAGCCCGTCGAAGCCATAAGCGGGCGGGTAGAAGTAGGCGATCTTGATCATCGCCATAGCGACAACGTTGACCGAGAAAATGCCCATCACCGCGACCCCGCGGGTGACGTCGAGCGCGACGATGCGATCGGATGCGGGGGCGACGTTCATCCCGCGACCGCCGCAGCAACGCTGGTCATCGGCTTGCGCATCGGTTGCACTTCCCACCGCGCGAGGCTGCGCCAGGCCCATTCGAACGGGCCGTAGCGGAAGCGGTCGAGCCAAGACTTCGACCAGAGCAGCATCAGCGCCCATACCAACGGCACGACCAGCCACGCCTCGAACCGAGACAGCTTTCCGAACAGGCCGAGCCCGTCGCCATAAAAGATCAGCGCGGCGACGATGCTGGTGCCGAGATAGTTGGTGAAGGCGGTGCGCCCGACCGCGGCGATGCGATCGGCCAACCACCCCCCGCCGCGCGCCAGGAGGATGATCAGCGCGGCATAGCCGAACGCCATCGCCAGCTGGATCGGGCCGCCGAGAGCAAGGAAGGCGAACAAGATCAGCGGAATGTAGAAGTTGGAGCTCGCGACCCACAAACCCAAGGCGAGCGTCGCGAGACCGCCGCTGCCGAGCGTCCACATCGCGATTTGCCGGTAGCGTTCGCGCGACCAGTCGCCGGTAAGAAAGCCCGAGCGATAGCCCGCCATGCCGAACAGCATCAGAGCCAAGGTCGGCAAACCGAAGCCAAGCGCCGATCCGAAGGGTTCGGTGCCACGCTCGGTCACCATATGCACCGCGCGCTCACCGACCGGGCCGAGCGCGATCCTTGTTTCCTCGGCGTTTTTGGCCTCGGACTTGACCGCGAATCCGGCCATCCCGTTCCATTGCTTAATGTCCTTGGCAGTAGCGGCGGGGGCGTGGGCGGCGATGTCGAACTGGCGCAGCTGGTAGCTGGCGCCACTGAACATCAATGTAGTGACGACGAACAGGCTGGCCGCCCAGATCAGCATCGTCTTCGTGGCCCGCTTGCGGAACAGGAAGGCGACCATCCCGATCAGCGCGTAAAGGACGAGGATGTCGCCGAACCAGATGACATAAAAATGGAGCAGCCCGAACAGCAGCAGCACGATCATCCGCCGGTAATGGACCGATCTCGCCGATCGCCCCGCGGCTTCGGCGCGCTCGATCACGAGCAGCATCGAGGCGCCGAACAGCATCGAGAAGAGGGCGCGCATCTTGCCGTCGATGATGACATAATTGGCCAGCCAGATGGCGAGGTTTTCGCCATGCCAACCGCCATATGCGCGGGGGTTCATGTAAGCGGGAAAGATCATCGCGAAGGCGATGACGTTGACCGAAAAAATCCCCATCACCGCGATCCCGCGAATGATGTCGAGCGAGGTGATACGCTCGCTAGTGGTGGCGCTGGTGGTGTTGGTCATCGAAGCCCCCTTCGTCGCCACTGCATTAGCACAGCAATACAGTTGACGGGAAGAGGTTCAGAAAACTAATTCGGAATGCGCGGCGCCTCAGGCTTCGGCCGGCTTCGACTGGAGCTGGATGTAATTTTGCAGGCCCATCGCCTTGATCATGTCGAACTGGGTTTCGATCATGTCGACATGATCCTCCTCGGCCGCCAGGATTTCGGCGAACAGGTCGCGACTGACATAGTCGCCGACGGTTTCGCAATGCGCGACCGCTTGCTTGAGCTGGGCAACCGCCTCAAGTTCGGTTTCAAGATCGGCCTTGAGCATCTCTTCGACCGTTTCGCCGATGCGCAGGCGGCCGAGCATCTGGAAATTGGGCAGGCCGTCGAGGAACAGGATGCGCTCGGCCAGCTTGTCGGCATGCTTCATCTCGTCGATCGATTCGTGGCGGACGAATTCGGCGAGGCGCTTGACGCCCATATTGTCGAGCAACCGGTAATGCAGCCAATATTGGTTGATCGCGGTCAGCTCATTCTTGAGCGTCTCGTTCAACAGCTCGATTACCCGTGCGTCGCCTTGCATGCTCGCCTCCTGTGGGACGAGCCATACGCTCTTGCCATGCGGCGGGGAAGCGAAAAACGGCTGAAAACCAAGAAATCTTTGCGACTGATAGTCAGTCGCAACCGCCTTAGGCCGCTTTCGCGTCCGTCGCGAACCGTGCGGCGCGTTCCTCGTCGATAATCTGTCGTGCAAAGGGCAGACACTGCCCGCATTGGGGCTCGCAATCGATCGAGCGATAGGCCGCGATCGGGCAAGGTGCGCCGTTGCGCGCCGCCCAGCGTATCTCATCCTCGCGAATCGCGTTACAGATGCAGACGATCATGAACCCGGTTATAGTGCTAATGCGACCTATTCGCAAGTGGCCTGTCCAAATGCTGTTTACTAATGCCAGCTTGAAACCTGATCGAGGGGTTTTTTGCGGGTGGCGTGAACCGGAACAGTGGCGTCTTCGGCGGGCAGGCCCGCGACGATGATCATCAGCGGGGTTTCACTGCTCGGCCGTCCGCAGATTTCGCGCAGGAAGCCCATCGGCGATGGTGTGTGGGTCAGGGTCGCAAGGCCCGCGCGGTGGAGCGCGGCCAGCATGAATCCGCAGGCAATCCCGACGCTTTCGGTGACATAATAATTCTTCTTATCGGCGCCCGGCTCGATCCCGCCGCGGCGCTGGCCGAAGACCACGATCGACCAGGGGGCGATTTCGAGATAATATTTGTCGGCGTCCGTGCCGAGAGGGGCCAACGCATCGAGCCATTCCTGCCCCGCCTTGCCGGCGTAAAAGGCAGCTTCTTCCTCTTCTGCGGCGAGCCGGATGCGGTGCTTCAGCCCGGGCGAGGATATCACCGCGAAATGCCACGGCTGGTGATTGGCGCCCGACGGCGCGGTCCCGGCGGCTAAGATCGCCTGCTCGATCACCTTGCGCGGCACTGGGGCATTGGAGAACATGCGGCAGGTGCGGCGGCTAGCGATGTCTTCGTAGAACGTGCGAGCGGCGGCGATCCGCTGTTCGTCGCTGAGGTCGGGAAGGTCAGCGTAGGGGATAGTAGGATGATCGATCATTGCAGTCCTAGCGTGTTGTCGTCTTGAGATCGCGCCTTCAACTTACGCCAAAGCCGCATCAACACCCATCAGCGCGGGGAAGAAACCCTCATGCGCGGCGCGTAGGTCGGCGAGGGGGATGCTTTGCGGGCCACCGCGATCGACCAGGTCGAAGGTTAGCGCGGTGCCGCCAGTAGTGCCGATCGCCACCGCGAACAGGTTCGCGCTGGTGGCGCCAGCGCGGACCGCGTCGGGATCGCGGGTCGACACGACGAAGCGTCCCTGATCCTCGCCGAACAGGATTGTCGCGGGGTTTGGGATTTGCGCGGCGACGGTCATCGTCATGCCGATCCCGCTCGCCAGCGCCATTTCGGCGACCGCGACCGCAGCGCCGCCGTCGGAGCAGTCATGGACGGCAGTGACCGTGCCCTCGGCGATCAGCGACCGAACCAATTCGCCAGCGCGACGTTCGGCGGCCAGATCGACTGGCGGGGCCACGCCGTCGGTGCGGTTGTGACATTCGCGCAGCCATAGCGACTGTCCGACATGCGAATCACTATGACCGATCAGGACGATCGTCTCACCCTCGGCCTTGAACGCGATCGTCGCGCTCTTTTCCCAATCCTCGATCACACCCACGGCGCCGATCGCGGGGGTGGGGAGGATTGCGCTTCCAGTCCCGTCGTCATTCTTGGTCTCATTGTAGAGGCTGACATTTCCGCTCACGATCGGCATGTCCAATGCGATGCAGGCTTCACTCATGCCATCAAGGCAGCCGACGATCTGGGCCATGATTTCGGGCCGCTGGGGGTTGCCGAAGTTGAGGCAGTTGGTGATGGCCAGCGGCGTGGCGCCAACCGCGCATAAATTGCGATAGGCTTCGGCGACCGCCTGCTTGCCGCCCTCGACGGGGTCGGCATAGCAATAATGAGGGGTGCAGTCGGTGGTCATCGCCAGCGCGCGACTGGTGCCGTGGATGCGGACCACCGCGGCATCGCCGCCGGTCTGCACTGTGTCGGCCCCGACCTGGCTGTCATATTGCTCCCAGATCCAGCGGCGGTTGGCGATCGCGGGGCTGGCCATCAACTTCAACAAATCGGCGGCGATGTCGGTGCTTTCGGGCACGTCGCCGAGCGGCCCGACCTTGGCCCACGCCTTATATTCGTTCTGGCTGAGATAGGGTCGGTCGTAGAGCGGCGCGTCGTCGGCGAGCGGCCCGAGCGGAATGTCGCATACCCCTTCGCCGTCATATTCGAGCACCATGTGGCCGGTGTCGGTCACTTCGCCGATGACCGCGAAGTCGAGTTCCCATTTCCTGAAGATCGCCTCGGCGAATCCTTCGCGGCCGGGCTTGAGTACCATGAGCATCCGCTCCTGGCTTTCGCTGAGCATCATTTCGTAAGGCGTCATGCCATCTTCGCGGCATGGCACCGCGTTCATATCGAGGCGAATTCCGACTCCGCCCTTGCTCGCCATTTCGACCGATGAGGAGGTCAGGCCGGCAGCCCCCATGTCCTGGATGGCAACGATCGCATCCGACGCCATCAGTTCGAGGCAGGCTTCGATGAGAAGCTTCTCGGTGAACGGGTCGCCGACCTGGACGGTGGGACGCTTTTCCTCAGAATCCTCGGAAAAGTCCGCGCTCGCCATGGTCGCGCCGTGAATCCCGTCGCGCCCGGTCTTTGAGCCCACATAGACGATTGAATTGCCCACGCCGCTCGCCGCCGAATAGAAAATCTTGTCCTGATCGGCGATACCGACGGTCATCGCGTTGACGAGGATGTTGCCGTCATAGGCGGCGTCGAAATTGACCTCGCCGCCGACCGTCGGAACCCCGACGCAATTGCCATAGCCGCCGATCCCCGCGACCACTCCGGCGACGAGGTGGCGGGTCTTGGGATGGTCGGGTCGGCCGAAGCGCAGCGCGTTGAGATTGGCGATCGGCCGCGCCCCCATGGTGAACACGTCGCGCAGGATTCCGCCGACCCCGGTCGCGGCGCCCTGATAGGGCTCGATATAGCTTGGATGGTTATGGCTCTCCATTTTGAAGATGGCGGCCAGTCTTGTTCCATCTGGCCCGTCACCGATATCGATCACGCCGGCATTCTCGCCCGGACCGCAGATCACCCACGGCGCCTCGGTAGGAAGCTTCTTCAAGTGGACGCGGGAGCTTTTGTAGGAACAATGTTCGGACCACATGACCGAGAAGATGCCAAGCTCGACCAGATTGGGTTCGCGCCCGAGCGCGGTGAGAAGGCGCTCATATTCGTCTGGCGCAAGGCCGTGTTCGGCGACGATCTGGGGCTGGATCATGGCTGCGCTCCCTAGCGGTGGGCGGTCCATAAAAAAACCCCCGGCGAGCGGCTCGCCGGGGGTCGGGGAATTGGGAGGCACAGGGTCAGGTCTTGCAGAGACTCCCGTTGTAGGTGACACTTGCGGCCTGCGCGTCGCCCTTGAGCGAGGGCGTTCCTTCAGCGCCGACGATGACGGGCGTGCCGACGTCGGTTACGGCGGTCTTCACGCGCGCACTGCCGTCGGTCAGCCAGTCGATGTAAAGCAGGCTGTTGTCCTTGCAACGATATGTCTTGGTCGCGGTGATCGACGGCGGCAGGACGACATTCTTGGCGTTGGCCTTGGCGTTGGCCGCCGCAATCTCTTTCTTCTCGGCCCCCGGATCGATGGTTTCCTTTTGGCAGGCCAACAAAGCGGCGCCAGCGATGGCGATGAGGAGCAGATTTTTCATGCCGCGTCTCTTCGCGGTTGCAACATGCAGCGTCAAGCGGCGATTGCGCTTTTGCCGCGAACTGGCCTAAGTTTGTCGCATGCAGGAACCGAGCAGCAGCGAACGGGTACAACGGATACGAATCGGTTTGACCGGACTGGCCTTTGTTTTCCTGCTCGTCCTGCTCGGCACCGCGATCAGCCGATCGAGCGACACTCCCGCGCCGGAGCGGGGCGAAAGCAACGGCCTCGCCAACAGCGCGGAACCCGAGGAGCCGCTGGCGCAGATCGGGGTGGCGCCGGGCCAGTCGACCACCGAAAATGGGGCCGGGGGCGCGGCGCGCGCGCCTTGAGCCGCGGGTGGCTGGCCGCGCTAGCGCTGGCCGCGGCGAGCGCTGGCGTGGCGGTGGTTGCGCAGCGCGACGCGCCGGGCG
>JBKJTQ010000013.1:0-5105 GCA_046589895.1 Sphingomicrobium sp. | reverse complement strand
GATTGCCGCCGCCATGTTGATGGTGGTTCCGGGTTGCGTAAATGCTCAAGAGGCGAGCCTCATCACGGCACTTGAACGCCTTGCGAGCGCTGGAAATGCCGAGGCCATCTATCATCTTGGCATGGCATATCAGACGGGATCAGGCGTCGCAGAGAATCATGCCAAGGCGTTGAATGCGTTTCGAAGGGCGGCGGCCTTGGGCGATCCGCTCGCTTCGTACAAAGTTGGTTGTTACTTCGACGGGCAAGGTGCCGGCTTGGTGGCCGATGACGAAACCCAGGCGCTGAAGAATAAACTTGTCGCTGCAGAGGCTGGATACGCGCTTGCACAGCAGGATGTCGGCGCCCTTTTTGCACGCCGTGGCGACGTTTCGACCGCACTGACTTGGGTCAATAAATCCGCCGCTCAGGGTTGGTTGGACGGGCTCAGAATATTGGCCTCCGTGTACAATGGAGCGCCCGGCGTCGCGCGCGACGCTGCGAAAACCGCTGCCTATTTCCGGCTTTTTCTCGATCGGTCCAATCCTACGGATACGCAACGCGAATGGCTCGCCAAGTTTGAAAAGGGGCTGAGCGCTGATGACCGCAAGCGGGCCGCCGACCTGGTGCGCACCTACCACCCGGCTCCCACGCAACTGACGCTCAAAGCCCTGTCCGGACAGCGCGCCGCAAGCGATCTGGTCCAACAAAGGCGTTAGCAAGCGTGCGGGAGCAACATCCCCGTATGGGTCCAACATGCCCTCCCACCCACAAAAAACCCCGCCGGCTTCCGCCAGCGGGGTCCCTTGTCTGATCGCAATCGACTTAGTTGATCGCATTCTCCCTTAAAGGCGAACCGACCATTGCTTCATCAGGTAGCGTTGTCGACTGCATTGGCGGCCGAGTTCACATCCTTGGCCGCACCGCGAACGGTGTTGCAGGCGGCGATGGCGAGGGAGGCTCCAATAAGAGCCATGGTCGTGATCTTGCGCAACATGGTCATTTCTCCTGTCTGACGGCTAAACGAACGCAGCACATCGCCGATGGTGCCATCACGCAGCCGAAATGTTTTTTCTATATTGCGACCGGCGCCGCAATGTGCGGGTGCGGATCATAGCCGTCGAAGGCGAAGTCCTCGGGCTCGTAGGCGTCGATCGCCTGCCCGCGATCTGCTATCGTCAGCCGCGGCAGCGAGCGCGGATCGCGCGTCAGTTGAAGCCGCGCCTGATCGAGGTGGTTCGAATAAAGATGGACGTCCCCCCCGGTCCAGACGAACACCCCGGGCTCAAGCCCG
Source organism: Sphingomicrobium sp. (assembly GCA_046589895.1). Classification (GTDB taxonomy): domain Bacteria; phylum Pseudomonadota; class Alphaproteobacteria; order Sphingomonadales; family Sphingomonadaceae; genus Sphingomicrobium. The sequence continues at coordinate 3,833 of JBKJTQ010000013.1, read as the reverse complement.
CAATCGCGCGCCAGCATGTGGGTGAGCAGCGCATAGCTTGCGATATTGAACGGCACGCCGAGGAAAAAATCGGCGCTGCGTTGATAGAGTTGCAAATTGAGCCGCCCCGCCGCGACCTGAGTCTGGAACAGGCAATGACATGGCGCGAGCGCCATCGCCGCAAGCTCGCCGGGGTTCCACGCGCTGACGATCTGGCGGCGCGAAGCGGGGTCGCGCTTGATCAGTGCGATGAGCTCTGCGATCTGGTCGATGTGGCGGCCGTCCGGCGCCTCCCAGTCGCGCCATTGCTTGCCGTAAATCGGGCCGAGATTCCCCTCTTCGTCGGCCCATTCGTTCCAGATGCCGACCTTGCGCTCCTGCAGCCAGCGAACATTGGTGTCGCCGCGCAGAAACCACAGCAGTTCGACGATTATCGAGCGCAGGTGAAGCTTCTTCGTCGTCAGCAAGGGGAAGCCATCGGCGAGGTCGAAGCGCATCTGCGCCCCGAACAAGGAGCGCGTTCCGGTGCCCGTACGGTCCATTTGTTTGACGCCCTGGTCGAGAATCTGCGCTATCAGCGCTAGGTAAGGCTGCATTGCGCGATCCTAGCCGCGACGCCTCACGTGGCCAAGAGGCGTGGTACCAAACAGCGTATTGACCCGTATTGGATGCAATAGCTAACCGATCGAGCGGCGAGCCGCCCGGTCTCGCCAAAATGGAGGCGGTTGCGATAGACGAGCAGGCGCGCTCGCTTACCGTCGTCGGCATGAAGGTTCAGCGTGCCGAATCACCTGCCCTGCTTGCCGGCCACGACGCCGCGCGAGATTTCTTCTCGTCCTGCTTCATGGGGCCCGATGCCGCGGCACGCGAAATGCTGTGGGTCGCGCATGTCGACGATCAGGCGCGCTGCATCCACCTTGGCCGCTATGGCGAGGGGCATGAGGGCGCGATCGACCTGCCGGTACGTGCGATCATCGCCGACGCGACGCGGTTCGGCAGCGCCGGCATCCTCCTCGCGCACAACCATCCCAGCGGCGACCCGGCCCCCAGCGCGGCCGACTGCCGCGCCACCCGCACCCTCGCCCGCGCCGCCGAAGCGATCGACCTCACCTTGGTCGACCATCTGATCTTCGCCAAGCGCAATCAATGCCAAAGCCTGCGCCGGATGGGGCTGCTCTAGCGGGGCTGGGCGAGGCGTTACCCGGCTGAAGATTGCTTTGAGCTCGGCTTGAAATTGCGCCAATTCCAATTTTCCCGTCATCCTGTAAATTCGAGTGCATCGCAGGTTGCTCCGGCTCCGAAATCCTAGGACGCTCGTCGATGAATCATCCCTTGGCCCTTGGGCGGACAATTCCCCTGATATTTGCGCTATCATTAATTGCCTGTGGAGCGAGCGAGCCCTTGATTCCCGACCCGCCATCCAATGGTTCCCCCAACAGCATCGCTATCGATCCCCCTGACAGCATCGCAATTGTCGCGCCCCAGTCACCGCCCGATGAAATTGGCCTCCGATTGGCCGGAATTGAGAGCGCCATTCAACGATGGCGGCAAGCGGACAATTTGACGACCGCAAAAGCCGCAGCGGAGGAAGCGCGCAACCTGGTCGTCGGCCCTGCGGGACCATATTATGGCGATGCCGATCGAAACGGCTTCATCGCGGGCGCCAGCAACGTGGGACTTCTTCCCGGACTGAAGGGCGAGACGGCTTTGGTCAAACCCGAGGACGGGACGTGCGTGGCGCGCGATGTTCTTGGGGGAAGCTGGCGGGAACCCGCCGAACGATGGTCGATGCTCGATGCGGCGATCAGGTCGTGGAGTGCCTCGAAGAACACGTTTCCGGCATTGCCAAGCCATCCGCAGCGAATCGCCGGTTGGGCTACACTAGCGCTCTCGACCAACAACCTGATCACGGCGCGCGAGTATGGCGGACATGCCCTGCTTCATATCGATATTACGCGAAAAGCAGTGACTCATTGTTAGGACGGCTCTCCTCCCAAGACCATTTGTCAGCCCCTGAAGTCAGACCATTCGGTCGTCGCGAACCGGCTAGATTTTAGCGGGTATTTCCGCACGGCTTGATCGCCTCGGGCGCGGGGCGGGGGCGGGCGATGCGGAAGGCGGCGGCGTAATTGGCAGCGCCGGTGAGCGTGGCGATGTGCGTCTGTTCGAGCCCGAGAGCGGCCATCTCGCAGACTAGCTGAGGGCGCGGCATGCCGTGGCGGCGGACTTCTCGGTCGGCATCGACGACGATGATCTCGCCATCGGGCTTGAGCCCCGCGCGAAGGTGCCACAGGAAGGCGTAAGGCGCGGTCACTTCATGATACATGTGGACGAGAAAGATGCGGTCGAACGACGCCGCCGGGATACGCGGGTCGTCGGCGACCCCGAGCCGCACCGAAACATTTTCGAGCCCGTCGCGATCGACCCGCTGGGCGAGGCGATCGCGGGTCGCGGGAACGATGTCCTGCGCTAGCACGCGCCCAGTGGGGCCGACGATCGGCGACAGGCGGACGGTATAATAGCCCTCCCCCGCACCAATGTCCGCGATCGACAAGCCGGGCTTGACCCCCGCGAACGCCATCACTTCTTCGGCCTCCCCCAGCCGGTCGCGCGCATCCTCGGTCGAGAAGCTGTCCGAGACGATTGGCGCGACCGGGCGGTTGGCGTCGGGGAAGCGCGGCGCCTGCGGCTCGGCGCGACACGCGGCGAGAAACGCCAGAGCTAGAAGCACAGACCCGCGCGTCCCGAGCGAAGTCGAGCTACGCTGCGACGAGCGCTCCCACTGCGTCCCTCGACTTCGCTCGGGACGAACAGAATGGCGTGCGGCCATCGCGCCCGGCCTAATCGACATCCTCGACGTCCACTTTTTCGCCGGTGACGCGCTGCGACAGCGCCGCGGCCATGAAACGGTCAAGGTCGCCGTCGAGAACGTCGCCGGGCGCGGTCGAAATCACTCCGGTGCGCAAATCCTTGACCAGTTGATAGGGCTGGAGGACGTAGCTGCGGGTCTGGTGGCCCCAGCCGATGTCGGTCTTCGCCGCGGCGCTGGCGTCGGCCTCGGCCTCGCGCTTCTGGAGTTCGGCCTCGTAGAGGCGAGCCTTGAGCTGCTTCATCGCCTCAGCCTTATTCTTGTGCTGACTGCGCTGATTCTGGCACTGGACGACGATGTTGGTCGGGATATGTGTGATGCGCACCGCGCTATCGGTGGTGTTCACGTGCTGCCCCCCCGCCCCGCTCGCGCGGAACGTATCGATCCTGAGCTCGCTCTCGTTGATCTCGATGTCGATGTCGTCGTCGACCTCGGGATAGACCCACACGCTGGCGAAACTGGTGTGACGCCGCGCCGAGCTGTCGTACGGGCTGATCCGGACGAGGCGGTGGACCCCGCTTTCGGTCTTGAGATTGCCATAGGCATTCTCGCCTTTGACCAGCAAAGTCGCCGACTTGATCCCGGCCTGCTCGCCCGAATGATGGTCGATCAGTTCGACCTTCATGCCGTGGCGTTCGGCCCAGCGCGAGTACATCCGCTGCAGCATCCCCGCCCAGTCGTTGCTCTCGGTCCCGCCGGCGCCAGAATTGACCTCGACATAGCTGTTGTTGGCATCGGCCTCGCCCGCCAGCAAGGCCGCGACCTTGTCGCGTTCGGCGCTCTCCGCGAGCTCGGCGAGCGCCTTGGCGCCGTCGTCGACAAGGGCGTCATCGCCCTCGGCCTCGGCCATGTCGATCAGCTCGACCGTGTCGGCCAGCTCGGGCTCCATCTTGCGCGTCGCGGCAATCGCTTCCTCAAGCCGGCGGCGTTCGCGCATGACGTCCTGGGCCGCCTTGGGATCGTTCCACAGCGCCGGATCCTCGAC
>JBKJTQ010000003.1:0-4805 GCA_046589895.1 Sphingomicrobium sp. | reverse complement strand
GGCGCACTTTCCTCGGGCGGGGGCGGCTCCTCGGGCGGGGGGGGGGGCTCATCCTCGACATCGAACGTCTTGAGGTCGTCGGCCGCCTGTTTGACCACGCTGTAGGCAAGACCGCTGGCGAGCGCATAGCCCATCAATCCGGTGATCAGCGCCGACATGATGATCGGCACCGTTCGATTCGAACTTAGCTGTTTGCGATTGGCATAGGACATTAAGCCAAAATTCTCCTCGTTCCGATCCCGCGGTATGGACACACCGTTACGTTACGCTTTTCGTCGATTCACCAATGTATCAAGATATCATCGGCGAATGCGCGCTTCTTAACTAAGGCAAAAAGGCGGCGCAATGCCTTTTGTTCCGCTTCGCTACCGACTTTGCGCCGGGAAATCGGGCGCCGCTAGGGGGTGGGACCGCGAAACGATGCAATTTCAACGCCGACCCCGCGCGCGTCGGGGTAAACGTCGGGCTTGCTGCTCGTCACTTTTATCGCCGCGATTCCGTGAAGCGAGGCGATTCGCGCGAAAATCGCGTGCACCAATGTCTCCTGCAGATTGTAGCGGCGGCTCGTCGCCAGGCTGCGCACCGCCTGGACCACAACATCATAATCCCAGGCCTGCGCGGGATCGTCGTTGACCGGCGGCGCCGGCGGATCGATCCACAACTCGACGCTGATCAGCAAGCGTTGCGGGGTGCCGATCTCAAAGCCGTGGAAGCCGATGTCGGCCATCACTTCGATCGCATCGATCAGGATGCGCTGCCGGCGTACCTTGATCGCGGCGGGGACCATCCCGCTCAGTCCATCGTCCTGGGTCATTGAGACTCCACAAATTGCCAATCACTTCGCGAATTACCATCACTCCAGAAACTGCACGTCGCGCGGCAAGGCCATGAAGCGCTGCCCGCCATCGATCGCCAGCGTCTGCCCGGTGATCGCGGACTGGTCGATCAGGAACCGTATCGCGCCGATTAGATCGGCAATTTCGACCCCGCGGCGAAGCGGATTGAGCGCGTGGACGCGAGCAAAATTATTCTCTTCCTGCGCGCCCGACGGAAGCATCAGCGCCGGGGCGATCGCATTGACCCTGATCCCCTTGTCGGCAAGCGCCCGCGCGGCGATTTCGGTCAGCCCCGCGGCGGCATATTTGGACAAGGTGTAGCTAAGGTAATCGGGGTTGGGCGCGGCGAGCTTGGCGTCGAGAATGTTGATTACTAACGCCGCGCTCCCCGTCGCATGCCGCCGCGCCAGACCATCGATCAGCAGCATCGGCGCGCGCGCATTGACCGCCATATGCGCATCGAACTCGTCCGCGTTGGCACGGCCGAATGCGTCATGCTCAAACCGCGCGGCATTGTTGACGAGCAACTCGACCGCGCCGCCGGCGGCGGCGAAGATCACGTCGGCACAATCGGCGGCGGCAAGGTCGGCGGCGACCTTCACCGCGCCGGCGGGAACCGCATCGCTTGCATGATGGACATGCGCCACGACGTGCCAGCCGTCGGCGATCAACGCCGCGACGATCCCCGCGCCGACGCGCTTGCCTCCCCCGGTGACGATCGCAGTGCGTATGAACTCATCCATGATGCGTCATTGCGAGGAGCGAAGCGACGAAGCAATCCAGCGCGACAAAAAACTGCTTTGCATCGCGTCGCTCGCCATGACGACTTCGCTGTCCTAAAGCGCGTCCGATGCCCGAATCCCGCCCTCCGATCGATCTCGCCGGCCAGTCGCTCGACCAGCTTGCCGCGCGCATTGCCGATCGCGCGCACCCCCCGGTCGAGCGCTGGAACCCGGACCATTGCGGTATAAGCGAAATGCGCATCGCGCGCGACGGCACCTGGTATCATCAGGGACATCCGATCGGGCGCGAGGCGATGGTGCGCCTGTTCGCGACCGTGCTGCGGCGCGAGCCCGATGGCAGCCACGTCCTCGTCACCCCGGTCGAGAAATTGTCGATCGAGGTTGAGGCGACCGCTTTTCGCGCGCTGACCATGACGATGGACGGCGAGCGCGAGGGCCGCCGCATCGGCTTCGGTCTCGACAGCGGCGATGCGGTCATCGCCGGCCCCGACCACCCTTTGTTCGTCCTCGCCACCTCCGGCGGCCCCTCCCCCCGCCTTGCGGTGCGCCACGGACTCGAAGCCGAGCTCGCCCGACCGCTATACTATGAGCTCGCCGAGATCGCGCTTGCCGAGGGTCATGACCCGCCCGGCGTGTGGTCGAACGGCGTCTTCTTCGCGCTCGCTGCCGCGGCATGACACAGGTCGAGCGAATCGCGGCGGCGCTCGCGCTCGCCCGTCCGGTCGAGCTGCTTTCAAGCGACCTTGACGAAGCGCCGTTCGGCCCGCTGCGCGAGGCCGCGGTGCTGGTTGCGATCACCGACCGCCCCGATCCCGGGCTGATCCTGACCCACCGCAGTCATGGCCTGCGCGACCATGGCGGGCAGATTGCTTTTCCCGGCGGGCGAATCGACGAGGGCGAGGATGCCTGCGCCGCCGCCCTGCGCGAAGCGTGGGAAGAACTTGCGCTTGACCCGGCCGAAGTTCGCGTCGTCGGCCAGGCCGACCATTATCGTACCATCACCGGGTTCGGCGTGACGCCGGTGGTCGGGCTCGTTACCCCGGACCTGCCGCTCGTCCCCAACCCGTCCGAAGTCGACGACTGGTTCGAAGCCCCGCTCGACTTCCTGCTCGACCCCCGCAACCAGCATCACCGCCAGACCTACTATAAGGGCCAGCTGCGCTCATATTACGAAATAATCTGGAACGAGCGCCGCATCTGGGGCGCGACCGCGGCGATGCTCGTCAACCTGTCGCGACGCGCGCGGTGAAGGTCGATCCGCAAGCCTGGCTCGACCGTCCCGGAATCGCCCGCCTGCTCACCGCGCTCGACGCCGACCGCGGCGGCGCGCGCTTCGTCGGGGGCGTCGTGCGCGATGCGCTGCTCGGGATTGCCGCCGAGGATTTCGACCTCGCCACACCGCACGCCCCCGACGACGTCGTCCGCCGCCTTGAGGCCGCGGGGATCAAGGCAGTCCCGACCGGGATCGTCCACGGCACCGTCACCGCGGTGTCGTCGGGAACCGTGGTCGAAGTCACCACCTTGCGCTGCGATCTCGACACTGACGGACGCCGCGCCACTGTCGCCTTCACCGACGATTGGGCCGCCGACGCCGCGCGCCGCGACTTCACCATCAACGCACTTTACGCCGACCCGTCGAGCGGCGAAGTAATCGACCATGTCGGGGGCGAGGCCGACATCGTCGCGCGCCGGGTGCGGTTCATCGGCGAGCCTCTGCAGCGCATCGCCGAGGATCATCTTCGCATCCTGCGTTTCTTCCGCTTCCACGCGCGCTTCGGAAAGGGCGATCCCAACCCCGCCGCGCTCGACGCCTGTACCGCGCGGGCGAACGATCTGATGGCGCTCAGCCGTGAGCGGATTGCGGACGAATTGCTCAAGCTGCTCGCGCTCTCCGACCCCTCGCCGACATTGGCGATGATGGCGGCGCGCGCAATCCTCGCGCCGATACTCCCCGAATTGGTCGATGACGCCGCGGCGCAAGTGGCGGCACTCGCCAAGGCCGAAGCCGCGGCGGGGATCGCCGCCGATCCGCTGCGCCGCCTCGCCGCACTCCTCCCGCGCGACGGCGCAATTGCCGCCAAGGTCGCCGCCCGGCTCAAGCTGAGCAAGAAGGCGCGTCAGCGACTCGCGACCGCCGCCGACGCCGACCTCGACTCCAACCCGCGCGCGCTCGCCTTTTGCGCGGGAACAGAGGGCGCGGTCGACCGCCTTTTGCTCGCCAACCGGCCCGCCGACGCCGCAAGCATCGCCGCCTGGCCCATCCCGAAACTGCCCCTCGGCGGCGGCGATCTGGTCGCGCGGGGTGTCGCGCAAGGCCCCGAGGTCGCACGCCGCCTGAAAGCGATCGAAGCCGCCTGGATCGACGCCGATTTTCCCACCGGCACGGCGCTCGACTCGATCATCAGCGCCGCGATTCGCTGACCCGGGGCCCGTATTGGACAGTCGTTCGCAAACAGCAGGCTGCGATGAGCGTCATCATCGCGCTATTTCGGAGCTGACCACCGCTGAGGTGATGCGTTTGTTACTGGGAAAGCCGCTCACTGAACGGTGACCGCGACATAGCGTCAAGTAACGCCTGCGCTCAGCCTTTGCGCCGGCTTCTCCAATAGGCCAGTGCGGCGTCGGGCTCCAATGGCTTGGCGAAATAATAGCCCTGCCCGCTGGCACAGCCGAGCGCCGCCAGCGTCGTCGCCAGTTCGACCGTCTCAATCCCCTCGGCGGTGGTCGACATGCCCAGCGCATCGGCTAGGCTCAGCACCGCGCGCACGATCGCCACGCTGTCGGGGTCGCGCATCATCCCGGTGGCCGAGGAAAGCGGGCTGATCCTAACGCTCGGCCGGTGGGCGATGGACAAAGCAGCGCATACGCTCGCCGGCTGGGACAAAGCGGTCGGCGCGCCAATCCCGGCCTATGTCGCGGTCAATCTGTCGGCGATTCAGGTCGCCCGCGACAATGTCGCCGACGTGGTTGCAGCGGCGCTCAAGTCGGCCGGATTGTCGGGCAACCGGTTGACGCTCGAACTGACCGAGAGCTCGATCGTCCAGGATCCGGGGCGGGCGCAGCGCGTGTTCGAAGCGTTGAAGGCGCTCGATGCGACGGTCGCGATGGACGATTTTGGAACCGGCTACTCGAGCCTCGCCTACCTCCAGCGGCTGCCGATCGACGTGCTCAAGATCGACCGCAGCTTCGTCACAGGGATGATGGTCGACCCCGACAGCGTGGCGAT
>JBKJTQ010000001.1:0-4297 GCA_046589895.1 Sphingomicrobium sp. | reverse complement strand
CCGCGATCACCGGCGCGCCAATCCTTTTGCCCCAAATCTCGAGCTGTTCGATCGCCGCCGCGCGAAACGTGTCGCCCGCGGCGAGCATGACGCCATAATCCTGTTCCTGGAGGAGGTGGCCGAGCTTGCCGATCGTGGTTGTCTTGCCCGATCCGTTGACGCCAATCACCAAGATCACGTGCGGGCGCGGGAAACCCCACACATCCAATGGCTTGGCGACCGGGGCGAGGATCGCCTCTATCTCCTCCGCAAGGATGGTGCGCAAGCCCCGCTCGTCGAGCTGGTCGAAGCGCCGCGCGGCGATCGCCTCGCGGATTCGCTTCGCCGCAGCCGGACCAAGGTCGGACGCAATCAGCGCCTCCTCAATATCGTCGAGCGTCGCGGTATCGAGCGCCGCCTTGCTCGCCAGTCCGGCAAGATTGTCGCCCAGCCGGTCCGCTGTCTTCTTGAAACCGCTCGTCAGGCGTTCGAGCCAACTCATTCAAAAGTCCCGATCAAAATATCACCATCGACGGCAGTGATGAGGGCAGGGGCAAGCTCGCCGCGCGCCGACCCGGCGATGCGCACCGGGGCGAAACCGTCGCTATGCCCCTTTTGTCCATTTTCGATCAGCACGTTCTGGCGCGTCCCGACTTGGCCTGCGAGCCACGCCTGACGCTGTGCCGCCGCAACCTCGCGGAGCAGCGCCGCGCGGCGCCTGACGACGTCATGCGGCACTTGCGGCATCCGCGCCGCAGGGCTGTTGGGTCGCGGCGAGAAAGGGAAGATGTGTCCGGCGATGATGTCGCATTCGGCGATCAATGCGCGCGTGTTGGCCGCGCTTTGATCGCTCTCGGTCGGGAAGCCCGCAATCAGGTCGGCGCCGATCGTGACGTCGGCGCGCGCCGTCTTCAATTTGGCGACGGCCGCCACCGCCTGCGCGCGGCTATGGCGCCGCTTCATCCGCTTGAGGGTCAGATCGTCCCCTGCCTGAATCGACAGGTGGAAGTGCGGCAGCAAGCGCGGCTCGCCCGCGACCAATTCCATCAAGGCGTCATCGATCTCGATGCTGTCGAGTGACGACAGCCGCAGCCGATTCAGTTCGGAGACGTCGCGCAGCAGGCGCTGGCACAGCAGGCCAAGCCCCGGGGCATAACTCGTAATATCGACCCCGGTGAGCACGATCTCCTTCGCCCCCGCCGCAAGCTCGCGCTCGACCGCGTCCCGGACGGCCGCATAGGGCAGCGACCGGGAAGGCCCGCGCGCCTGCCAGATTGTGCAGAAGGTGCAGCGATGATCGCACCCCGTCTGGATGGCGACGAACGATCGCACGCGCTGCAGGAACCCAGCGGCGACCTGAGGCGGGGTTGACGTCATGATGTCACCGACGCGGATTTTTCCGCGCTCGTCACCGGGGAGACGGCTTGAGGAAAACGATTCGGCCAGATATTTCTCGGCATTGCCCAACACCCGATTGACCTCGGGCATCGCCGCGAACGCTTGCGGGTCGAGCTGCGCCGCGCAGCCCGTGACGAAAATCCGCGCTTCGGGCCGTTCGCGCCGAGCGCGGCGGATCGCCTGCCGCGTTTGGCGCACCGCTTCGTTGGTCACCGCGCAGCTGTTGACGATGATCGTTCCGTCCTCGGCCAGCCCGCGCATCATCTCGCTCTCGGCGAAGTTGAGCCGGCAGCCGAGCGTGATCGTATCGACCCCCATCAGCCGAACGCCTCAAGTTCGAACCGGCCCTCGAACACATGGCTCGCCGGCCCGCGCATGCGCACCGGCTCGCCCGGCGCCCAGGCGACGCTCAACGCTCCGCCCTTCATTTCGACGCGCACCGGCGATGTCGCGCGTTTCTGGACGATTGCCGCGACCGCGGTCGCGCAGGCGCCGGTTCCGCACGCCAGCGTCAGCCCCGCGCCACGCTCCCACGTGCGCAGTGTCACGACGCCAGCGGCGATGCTCGCGAGATTGACGTTGATGCGCTCGGGAAACGCAGCATCCTGCTCGATCCGCGACCCAAGTTCGGCAAGCCGCGCCGCGTCGATCTGTTCGACGAAAAACACCAGATGCGGGTTGCCGACGTTGACCGCCATCGGTTCGGCTAATTCGTCCCACGCCAGCGGCACTGGTGCCGTATTCATGGGATAGGCGAGGGGGATCGCGTCCCAATCGAAGCGCGGCTCGCCAATCGCAATCTCGATCTCGTCGCCGTCGCTCGACCCTTGTAGGATCCCGCCGTCGGTCTCGATCGTCTCAGCCCCGGTCAGTTTGACCACGCAGCGCGAAGCATTGCCGCACGCCTCGGCGCTCGTGCCGTCGGCGTTCCAAATTTCCATTCGCAGCGCCGCGACGTCGCTCGGCATCAGGATGATGAGCTGATCGCAGCCAATGCCGGTGTGCCGATTGGCAATCGCGCGGGCGAGGGCAGGGGTCGTCGCCACCGCTTCCTCGCGCCCGTCGAGGATCACGAAGTCGTTGCCCAGCCCGTGCATCTTGTGGAAGGTTAGCATCACGAGGCGGGACTTAGGAGCGCGGCCCATCACTGTCCACACTTCGCCCGACGCCTGCGCCCCTGCCATGCTGACCTTCTGGTTTGACGAAGTGGGACCGCAACGCTGGTTCGCCAAGTCCGACGCGCTCGATGCCGAATGCGAGCGGCGTTACGGCGCGCTGCGGGACGAGCTAATCGCGACCACGGCCAAGGCGTGGCGCGACACCCCCGGCCACCTCCTCGCCGCGATCATCGCGCTCGACCAATTTACCCGCAACATCCACCGGGGCAGTGCCAAGGCGTTCGCTGCCGACCCGCTCGCGCTCGAACTGGCGTTGCTCGGGCTCGACCGGCAATGGGATGAGGCGATGAGGCCGGCGCGGCGCCAGTTCCTGCTCATGCCGCTGATGCACAGCGAAGTGCTGGCGATCCAGGAGCGCGGCTTGATAGAGTTCGCCAAACTGGGCGACGTCAATGTCCTCGCCTTCGCCAAGCGCCACCACGACCAGATCGCGCGCTTCGGCCGTTTCCCGGGCAGAAACGCGGCACTGGGGCGCCGCACAACCAAACAGGAACAGGACGCGCTCGATAATGGCGCCGCGTTCTAACACTATAGCGTCACCCCGGGCTTGACCCGGGGCCTGCCTGCCTTGTTTTCGATGGTCGAAAGAGGAGGCGGGTCCCGGGTCGGTCGGGATGACGACTGGATTGTTGACCCCGCAGCCACCTCCGGCTAAGCGCACCTCCGTCACAACGACACACATTGATGGGCGCGTCCACGGATGCACGCTGGCCGGCGAGGTTTCGCCCGCCGGCGTTTCATGCTTTTTGGTCTCTCAAGACCGGAAAAGGGCGGGCCATGCTGGAGACGTGAATGTTCGAAAGCCTGAGCGATCGCCTTGGCGGCGTGTTCGACAAGCTCCGCGGGCGCGGTGCGCTGTCGGAGGCCGATGTGCGCTCGGCGATGCGCGAAGTGCGCGTCGCCTTGCTCGAGGCCGACGTTGCGCTCCCCGTCGCGCGCGACTTCGTCGATCAACTGACCGAGAAAGCGGTTGGGCAGGACGTCATTCGCTCGATCACTCCGGGGCAGATGGTCGTCAAGCTCGTCAACGATGCGCTGGTCGAGATGCTCGGCAGCGAGGCCGCCGAGCTTCACCTTGACGTCACTCCGCCGGCGGTGATCATGATGGTCGGCTTGCAGGGCTCGGGCAAGACCACGACCACCGCCAAGCTCGCCAAGCGCCTCTCGTCACGTGAACGCAAAAAGGTGCTGATGGCGTCGCTCGACGTCGCGCGCCCCGCGGCGCAAGAACAGCTTGCCGTGCTCGGGCGCCAGGCCGGGGTCGACACGCTTCCGATCGTGGCTGGGCAGACCCCGGTCCAGATCGCCGAGCGCGCGCTCCAGGCGGCCCGACTGCAGGGCTATGATGTCCTGATGCTTGATACCGCGGGCCGGCTCCACGTCGACGATGTGCTTATGGCCGAAATGAAGGCGGTCGCCGCGGTCTCGCGCCCGGCCGAGACCTTGCTCGTGGTCGACAGCCTGACCGGGCAGGATGCGGTCAACGTCGCCAAGGGCTTTGGCGGCGAGGTCGAACTTTCGGGCGTTATCCTGACCCGGATGGACGGCGATGCGCGTGGCGGCGCGGCGCTGTCGATGCGCGCGGTGACCGGCAAGCCGATCAAGTTTGCCGGCACCGGCGAAGGCCTCGACGCGCTCGAGGCGTTCCACCCGAGCCGCGTTGCCGGGCGCATTCTCGGCATGGGCGACGTCGTGTCCTTGGTCGAGCGCGCCGCAGAAACCATTCAGGTCGAGGATGCCGA
>JBKJTQ010000173.1:0-4122 GCA_046589895.1 Sphingomicrobium sp. | reverse complement strand
ATCGGAGGGCGGTGCATCGCTATCCAGCTCATGACGAACAATCTCCATGACGTCTCCAGGATGCTGGCAGGCCGTTCGCCTCGCATTGCCGCATCAATGATGCAAGGTCGCGAATGTGTAACCTTTTGCCTTGTCGCCGCAAATAACAGGCATCGTAGAGCAGATTTATGCGGCATCTTTCAGCAATTGTTCAATCTTGTCCGCGCTATAACCAAGCTCGGCCAGGATATCCGCGCCATCCTCGCCCTCACGCCGCGGCGGGTCGGGCCGGTCGAGCGAAGTCGCCGAATAGCGCGGCGCCGGCGCGGGCTGGAACACGCCCGCGAGGTCAAGGAAGGTCCGCCGGGCAACATTATGCGGATGCACCGGGGCTTCTTCGAGGTCGAGTAGCGGGGCGACGCAGGCGTCGGTCCGCGCAAAATGCGCCACCCATGCGTCGCGGCTTCGCGTCGCGACCACCGCCGCAATCTCCTCGCGGGTGGCGTCCACCGCGAGCGCGAGACCCTTGAACAGGCTGGCCCGGAACTGAGGCTCGACCGCCCCGACGGTGACGAACTTGCCGTCGAGACAGCGATAGACGCCATAGGCCGGGTCGCCGCCGTCGAGCAGGTTGGCTTCGCGTTCGTCGCGCCACGCGCCCGCTGCCTTGAGGCCATAGGTTAGCGCGCCGATCAGCGCCGCCCCATCGGTCATCGCGGCGTCGATGACTTGTCCTGACGCCCCCCGCTGCACCGCGAGCAGAGCGGCGACCATAGCGAACGCCAGCATCATCCCGCCGCCGGCATAATCGGCGATATAATTGACCGGCACCACCGGCCGTTCCTTGGGGCCGATGCCGTGCAGCAGCCCGGTCAGGCCAAGATAGTTGATGTCGTGCCCCGCCTCCTGCGCCAGCGGCCCGATCTGTCCCCACCCCGTGACACGGCCGTAAACCAGCTGCGGATTGCCGGCCAGCAACGCATCGGGCCCCAGTCCGAGCCGCTCCATCACTCCGGGGCGGTATCCTTCGATCAGCCCGTCAGCTCCTCCCGCCAGCCGCCGCACCACATCGCGGCATTCCTCGCGCTTCAAGTCGAGCGCGATTGAGCGGCGATTGCGCAACAACGGATCGCTGGGCACCGCGATCATGCCTTTGCGCTCGACCCGGATCACTTGTCCGCCATGGTCGGCGAGCATCATCCCCGCGAACGGCCCCGGCCCGAGCCCCGCCATCTCGATGATCTTCAGTCCCGTGAGCGGTCCTGCCATGGCGGCGACCCTAACGCGCACTTTTTCGCCCGCAACCCTCTCCGCGAAAATGCTGTCCTACACGGCGGCTTTGCGCCTAGCTACGGTCATGCTCAGCTCGTTCCTTCTGCGCGTCGTCCGCCTGTGACGCGCTGCCCCCGGCGGCCCGAATGTCGCACCCGCGTGGCGCGGCTCTTGCGGCTTTCCACCCCCATGGTCAGTGTGAACATTGTGAACATTCGCGCTGTTCGCGATAGGACAAACCGGCATGATCGGCAAAACATCGGTTCGATATCGGCGTCGCGTCGGCTCGTCCGCCACGCGGTGGCGAGCGACACCGGGCATTCTCCTCAGCATTGCCAACCGGGCAAGAATTTGAGGAGTAAAGATTATGCCAAACATCCTTCACGGCGCCGCCGCGCTGATCCTCGCGAGCGCAATCACCAGCCAGGCGCCGGCCCAGCGCAAGCCTGCGCCGGCCGACCAGATCATGGTCACCGTGCGCTATGCCGATCTCGACCTGCAGACCGCGACTGGCAATCGCGCGCTCCAAAGGCGCCTCGGCAGTGCGATCGAGCAGGTCTGTGGCAGCTACGCCGGTGTCCACGAGGATTCCGAGCTGCGCTACATCGGCGATTGCCGCAACGACACCCGCCGCCAGGCCGACCGGCAGCTCCACAGCGGCAGTGTCCGCGTCCTGGCGCTGCTCCGCCCGCACTGAGCCCCATTTCTCCTCGCGCCGCAGGCATGATAGCCTGTGCGTGAGGAGAAGAGCATGGCGCCGATCATTTTGGCTCATGAGGAACGGTTTGCAATCGGGCGCACCAACGTCATCCCGTCGGTGCGGACGGTGCGCAGCGCGGACCGTCAAGAAATCGTCGAGCCGCGCGTGATGCAGGTGCTCGTCGCCTTGGCCAAGGCCGAAGGGGCTGTCCTGTCGCGCGACGATCTGGTCGCGGCCTGCTGGGACGGGCGGATCGTTGGCGACGATGCGATCAACCGCGTGATGTCGCGACTGCGGCGGTTGGCCGACGGGATCGGCGCGCACAGCTTCGTGATCGAAACCGTGACCCGCGTCGGCTATCGCCTGCGCGCGCTCGATGGTGTCGGCGCCGGGCGCGAGGACAGAGTTATTCCGCCGGCCGGCGGCGGGCTGTCGCGGCGCACCGCGTTGGTAGGCGTGGCGGTGGCGGCGGTGGCCGTCGCGGTCGGCGTCGGGATCGCGGCCCGGCGCGACGGCCAGCGGATATCTCCGCGTGTCGCAGCGCTGATGGAGCAAGCGCGGCTGTCGCTCAGCCAAGCCAACCGCGAAGGCCAGTCGCAGGCGATCGCGCTGTACCGCCAGGCCGTCGAGCTTGAGCCGCGGAATGCCGAGGCGTGGGGCGCGCTCGGCACCACCTATGCGCTCGTCGCCCATTATCGACCGCAGCGCGAGAGCGAAGTGCTGCGGCGGCTGGCGCGCGCGGCCGGGGAGCGGGCGCTGGCGCTCGATCGCGGAAATGCCGAAGGGACGATGGCAGTAGCAGGCGCGCGACCGCGGATGGGTAATTGGTTCTTGATCGAGCGCACCCTTAGCGGCGTTGTCGATCGGCATCCGGGCAATCAACATGCGCTGTTCGAACTGGGCTTGATCGCCGGCGCAGCCGGACGGAACGCCGACTCTGCGCGGTGGTTCGACCGACTATACGAGATTGCAACGCCGACGCCGTGGCTCGCCTACGCAAGGATAATGGCGCTGTGGGGCGCCAATCGCATGGAAGATACCGATGCCGCGATTGCCGAAGCAAGTCGGCTTTACCCGACCCATTTCGCCATCTGGTTCGCCAGCTATTATATTTTGCTGAGCAGCGGCCGCGCCGGGGCAGCGATCGCGATGGGTGAAAATTTATCGGGCCGGCCCAGCGGCATACCGCGAAGCGAGTTCGAAGCCATATTGGCGATTGCCCGCGCCGCGAACAGCCGCGACCCGGCACAAATAGACGCAGCGCTCGACTTCCAACAAGACGGCGCGCGCGAAGGAACAGGCAAGGCTGAAAATGCGGCGCAATTCGCCGCGCTTCTCGGGCGACCGGACGTCGCCTTCGCAATTCTCGACGCTTATTATTTCGACGGTGGCTTTCGCATCCCGGAAGTACGTTTCACCCCCGAACAAGGTACTTATACGCCGCGCGACGATCGGCTGACGGCATTCCTTTTCAATCCCATAATGGCGCCGTTCCACTCCAATCCCCGCTTCGCCAACATCGTCCGAAAACTCGGCCTCGAAGATTATTGGCGGGCAAGCGGCAGCCATCCCGATTTCCGGCAAAGATTGCGTTAGCGCAATATCGCTATTTGGCCGCGCACACTCTCGGCGACTGGCTGGGGCGGCAGGAGTCGAAGCTAAGTTCCGTGATTATTGATTTTCCCTCTATTAGTTAGCGATTTCTCTTGTGGTTCCCGTTGTAGTGCTACAATCAAGTGCTACATTTTTAGGCCGACTGTAATTTTAGATAGATACCTTAGAAAGCGCCCTAGATCGGCTTTTTGGCAGCTTCGGATACCTGTGCCGAAAGATGTGCAGCAATCTTTCGGTCGAGATGTGGTGACGTGGTCCACTAAAGAACTCGATTGGTCACGAGCAGAGGAAAAGGCTCTGCCTTTCATCCACGATTTAAAAGCGGAATGGCACGAGCTTCGGTTGATCGCGGCAGGGACGATGCCCGAAGGACGGGGAGGCATTCCCTCTCAAGATCAACTCATCACGATGGCGGACGAGGCATTTACAGCCGCGCGCGTTTCTCACATTCAGAGGGAAAAAGCGGCATTTGCGATCGATCCAGATGGTTACGAAGTCCGCCTCAGTCGCGCCGAACGCGCGCAGTTAAACAATATCCGGGCGATCGAGTTCGAGGA
>JBKJTQ010000215.1:0-7999 GCA_046589895.1 Sphingomicrobium sp. | reverse complement strand
GCCGGGGCGATCCTCGGCATTGACCCGGAGCCGCGCGATGCGGCCCTGGCGGACGAGGTCGCGGACGAGCACGTTGGCGAGCAGATGGGTGTCGATATTGCCGCCGCACAGCACAGTTCCGATCTTGCGCCCGCGATAGCGCTCGGGCTCGGCGAGCAATTGCGCGAGCCCCGCGGCCCCGGCGCCTTCGACCACGGTCTTCTCGATCGCCACCAGCAGCGCGACGGCATGTTCGATGTCGCGTTCGGTGACCAGTTCGATGCGGTCGACCTTGCCGGCAATGATCGCGCGGGTCAGCTCGCCCGGCACCTTGACCGCGATGCCCTCGGCCAGCGTATCGCCGCCGATCGGTCGCTCGCCGCCATCGAGGACATTCTTCATCGACGGATAAAGCTCGGCCTCGACCCCGACGATCTCGATCCCGGGATTGATCGCCTTGGCCGCGGTGGCGATCCCGCTGATCAGCCCGCCGCCGCCAATCGGGATGACCAGCAGATCGAGATCGGGGGCCGCGGCGAGCATTTCGAGCGCGATCGTCCCCGCCCCCGCGATCACCGCTGGATCGTCGAACGGATGGACGAACTCGAGCCTCTGCTCGGCTTCGAGCTGCTGGGCGCGGGCATGAGCATCATCGAACCGCTCGCCGTGGAGGACGACGGTCGCGCCATGCCCCTCGGTCTGCGTGACCTTGATCGTCGGGGTGCTGACAGGCATTACGATCGTCACCGGAATGCCGAGCCTTCTGCCGTGATAAGCCACCGCCTGAGCATGGTTGCCGGCCGAGGCGGCGACCACGCCGCGCGCCCGCGCGCCATCGTCGAGCGAAAGCAATTTGTTGAGTGCGCCGCGTTCCTTATAGGCTGCGGTGAACTGCAGATTTTCGAACTTGAGCCAAACTTCGGCGCCGACGATGTCGGACAGCGCCCGGCTGCACAAGGTCGGGGTGTGGACGATCGCGCCGGCGATGCGCGCGGCTGCCGCCTGAATGTCGGCGAAGGTCGGAACGTCGGTCATGACGGCGGGGACTAGCCCTTCACGGCGCGCCAAACAATGCTATGCTGGCGCCATGCGCACCTCATTCTTCGCAGCCGCGGCGCTGCTTTTCGCCACCGTCTCCACCACGGCGCTGGCCGATATCCTGATCGACAATGCCAATGGCATCCAGGTCGACGCGCGAGGCAAGCTGCAGCGCTTCAATGCGCTCGTGATCGGCAATGACGGCCGCGTCGTGAAGCTGCTCGGCAAGGGCGACGCGCGGCCAAGGAAAGTTGATGAGCGGATCAATGCCGGAGGGCGGACCTTGCTTCCCGGACTGATCGACGCGCACGGGCATGTCATGTCGCTCGGTTTCGGCGCGCTTCAACTCGACCTGACCGGCACGACTTCGCTCGCCGATTTGCAGCAGCGGTTGAAACTCTATGCCGCCGCCAATCCCGACGCAATATGGGTGGTGGGCCGCGGCTGGAACCAGGAATTATGGGCCGACAAAAGCTACCCGACTGCCGCCGATCTCGACGCCGTGGTCGCGGATCGCCCGGTGTGGCTCGGCCGCGTCGATGGCCATGCGGCGATCGGCAATGGCGCGGCGCTCAAGGCAGCCGGGATTACCGCGCAAACCAAAGCGCCCGCAGGGGGGCGGATTGAGAATGGCTTGTTCGTCGATGCGGCGATGGGCCTGGTCGAAGGCACGATACCGGCGCCCGACGCGGCGGCGTATGACGCCGCGCTCGCCAAGGCGCAGGCATTGATGCTGACGAGCGGGCTGACCGCCGCCGCGGACATGGGCACCAGCCCTGCCGACTGGGCAGCGATGAACCGCGCCGGACAGGCCAGAACGCTGTCGGTTCGCGTGCTGGGCTACGCCGGCGGAATCCCGGCAATGCGGGCGATCAACAATGGCAGACCGAGCGCTTGGCTGTACGACAGCCGGCTCCATCTCGGCGGGGTCAAGCTCTATGCCGATGGTGCGCTCGGATCGCGCGGCGCGTGGCTCAAGGCACCCTATCATGACAAGCCCGACACGCGCGGGCTGAGCCTGATCAGCGATGCCGAGTTGGCGAAACAAGCGGACGAGGCAAGCGCGAACGGCCATCAAATGGCGATCCATGCGATCGGGGATGCCGCCAATGCTCAGGTCATCGCCACCTTCGAGCGGCTTGGCCAGCGCTACCCGGGCGACCGCCGGTGGCGGATCGAACATGTGCAAGTGCTCGACGTTGCCGACCTTCCGCGCTTGGCCAAGGCCGGCATCATCGCCTCGATGCAGCCGACCCACCAGACCAGCGACCGGACGATGGCCGAAGCGCGCCTCGGGCCCGATCGGCTTGGCGGAGCCTATGCGTGGCAGACATTGGCGCGATCGGGGGCGCGACTGGCGTTCGGGTCGGACTTCCCGGTCGAATCGCCCAACCCCTTCCCCGGCCTCGCCGCCGCGATCAGCCGGCAGGGTCTGGACGGTCTGCCCGCCGGTGGCTGGCGCCCGCAGGAACGGGTCAGCTTCGCGACCGCACTCGCCGGTTTTACGCGCGATGCGGCTTATGCCGGGTTTGCCGAGGACCGGATCGGCAGCCTCGATCCGGGCAAATATGCCGACTTCATCATGGTCGACCGCGACGTCAGCAAGGTCGCGCCCGGCGATCTCGCGCGGACGCAGGTGATCGAGACGTGGGTCGCGGGCAAAAAGGTGTGGCAGCGCGAGGTTAGCGGCGGTTCCGGAGAGCGCGGCCGCTGAGCATATTCGGAGTGAGGATCTGGGGCAGTTCCTCGGGTTCGGCTCGGCCGGGTTCATACCATAGATAGAGCGGCACCCCGGCGCGAGCGCGGCGGTCGAGAAAGCGGGTGATCGCGGGGTCGCCGTTGGTCCAGTCACCAACCAAGACTTTTACCCCGGCCTTGCGGAACGCGTCGCGCACCTCGTCGTGGTCGATCGCGGCGGCTTCATTGACCTTGCACGTCAGGCACCAGTCGGCGGTGAAATAGACGAATGCCGGCTTGCCCGCCGCAATGTGGCGCGACACCGCCGCCTCGCTCCACGCCGCCGCGCCAAGCGGGACGCGCGGCGCACTCGCGGGACGCGACGGAACGAGCAACGCCGCCGCGCCGGTGATGACCAGCGCCGCGACCAACGCCGCAAGCCCAGCCTGCTCGCCGCGCCGCTGGCGCCAGCCGGCCCATAACAGCAACAGCATCAGGGCAATTACAGCAACGATCCCGACGCCGAGCGCGCCTGCCCCGCCCTGCCGCCACAACAGCCACAGGCAACCTGCCGCGGTCGCCGCCATCGGGATGGCGAGGAAGCGCTGCAAACGCACCATCCATGGTCCGGGGCGCGGCAGCAGGCGGCGAAGCGAGGGGATGAAGGCGACGAGCACGAACGGCAGCGCGAGCCCAAGCCCAAGCGCGGCGAACACCAGCACCGATCCCGCCGCGGGGAGCAAAAGCGCGGTGCCGAGCGCAGCGCCGAGGAAGGGCCCCGCGCAGGGCGTCGCGACGAACGCCGCGAGCGCGCCGGTTCCGAAGCTCCCCCCCGGGCGCGCATCGCTGCCCAGCACGGGAAGCTCGAACGCGCGCAGCAAGTTGAGCGCGATCGCGGTGGCGAGCAACAGCAGGATGACGGTAGTGCGCGGGTCCTGAAGCTGAAACGCCCAGCCCGCCGCGCTTCCCCCGGCGCGGATCGCGAGCAGCGCCGCGCCGAGCAGCCCGGTGCCGACCACCGCGCCGCTCGCATAGGCCAAGGCGTCGCGCCGCGCGCTCGCCTGGTCGCCCCCCGAGCGCGCGAGGTGGAGCGCCTTCAAGGCGAGGATCGGGAAGACGCACGGCATCAGGTTGAGCAACATCCCCCCGGCCAGCGCGCCAAGCACCGCGAGCAGGATCGCGTTGAGCCCGAGATCGCCGATCGCGCGCCCGCCCGTCGGCACCTCGCCCGGGCTCGCGGTGAACGACAGCCCGCGGCCATCGCCGAGCGCGAGCACGCCGGAAAATGACGCGAACCGCTTGCCGCGCGACGTGAGGCTCGCGATCAGCATGTCGCCGTCGCGGCGGAACGATTGCGGCGCGGCATAGTCGATCACGCCATCGTCGATCGGAAAGATATAGGGCTCGCCGAGCGTGACGCTGGCGGGGAGCGCCAGCGCGACCTCGATCCGGCCGCCTTGGACCGCGAAGCGCGCGGGACTGGCGAGCGGGCGCGGCAGGGCGCGGCGCCATTCGTCAAATCGCCTGTCGGGATTCGCCGCGTCGCCGACGGGAACGTCGAGCGACACTTCGCCCTGTTCGGGGACGCACAGCTGATCGGTGCAGGCGAGCCAGTTGAGCTTTGCGCTTAACGCGATCGTGCCGCTCGTCCCGGCGGGCACGTTGAGTCGCACGAGGATCGCATGGTCGCGCTCATAGACATAATTCATCAGCCCGGCGATTATCAGGCGGCCGGGCACCGGGTAGCGCAACGGACCGACGCTGGCGCCCGCGGGCAGGCCCCACTCGGCGCGCATCGGCAGACCCGCATCGCCGGGATTCTGCCAATAGCCGTGCCAACCAGCACGCGTGTGCATGACGATTGCCAGGTCGACCGGCTGGCCGGGGGCGATCGGTTGCTCCGCGACGAGCTCGGGCTGGATCGAATTGAGGCGCGACGGGGCCAGCTGGGCGAGCGCGGGCGTCGAGAGGAGGGCGAACAGCAGTAATAACCAGCGAAACATCGATGAAACCTAATCCGTTCGGGCTGAGCCTGTCGAAGTCCTGTACTTCACCATCCGTCCGAGAAGAACCGTCCTTCCACAAGCTCAGGACGAACGGATGTGCGGCGCATCCGAGAGCGTGAGCTCAGGACGAACGGATATAGCGTTCAATCGAGGTTGGGGCGAAGCCAGCGGGTCGCGGTGTCGAGGTCGACCCCGCGCCGCCCAGCATAATCGGCGAGCTGGTCGGGGCCGATCCGCGCGACCCCGAAATAAGCGCTGTCGGGGTGAGCGAAGTAGAAGCCCGACACCGCCGAAGTCGGAAGCATGGCGAAATTCTCGGTCAGCTCGATCCCCGACGCGCCTTCGCCAAGGAGTTGAAAAAGCAACGGCTTGAGGCTATGGTCGGGGCACGCCGGATAGCCCGGGGCGGGGCGAATTCCACGATAGGTTTCGCGGATAAGTTCCTCATTGCCCAACGCCTCATCGGGGGCATAACCCCACAGAGTGGTGCGCACATGCTGGTGGAGCCGCTCGGCCAGCGCCTCGGCCAAGCGGTCGGCGAGCGCCTTGAGCAATATGTCACTGTAATCGTCATGCGCCGCCTTGTAGCGCGCGAGGTGCGGATCGAGCCCGTGGATCGCCACCGCGAACCCGCCGAGCCAATCCTCCTCGCGCGGAGCGATCAGGTCGGCAAGGCACATGTTGGGGCGCCCGGCGCGCTTCTTGACCTGCTGGCGAAGGAACGGAAGGCGGGTGCGCCCTGCATCGAGGGCAATGACATCGTCGCCCTCGCGCTCGACCGGCCACAGCCCGACGGTGGCGCGCGCGGTGAGCCATTGGCCGGCGACAATTTGACCGAGCATCGCCTGTGCATCGGCGAAAAGCTCGCGCGCGCTTGTCCCGACCACCTCATCGTCAAGGATAGCGGGGTAATTGCCCGCCAGCTCCCACGCGCGGAAAAAGGGTGTCCAGTCGATCAGCGGAACGAGATCGTCGAGCGGCCAGGCGGCGAATATATGGATGCCGGGTTTGGCGGGACGCGGGCTCGGGCCTTCGGTTGGCGGGGTGAAGCCGTTGGCGCGTGCTTCGGCAAGAGTCGCGAGATCGCTTGCTCCGCGTCCCGCCCGGCTATCGCGCAACGCGCGATAATCGTTGGCGGTGCGGTTGATGAGCTCGTCCTTCGACGGTCCGTCGCTGACCAGCGACCCCGCCACTCCGACCGCGCGGCTCGCGTCGAGGACATGGATCACCGGGCCCGAGTAGGCCGGCGCGATGCGCAACGCGGTGTGCGCGCGGCTGGTCGTGGCGCCGCCGATCAGCAGCGGCAGCGTCATCCCCGCGCGCTCCATTTCGGCCGCGACGGTGACCATTTCGTCGAGCGACGGAGTGATCAGCCCCGACAGCCCGATCATCGCCGCATTCTGTTCGCGCGCGGTGTCGAGGATCCTGGTCCACGGCACCATCACGCCCAAGTCGATGACGTCGAAGCCGTTGCACTGCAAGACCACTCCGACGATGTTCTTGCCGATGTCGTGGACGTCACCCTTGACCGTCGCCATCACGATCCGGCCCTTCGACGTGTCGACCCCCGGCGCTTTTTCGGCCTCGATATAGGGCAGCAGATGCGCGACCGCTTTTTTCATCACCCGCGCCGACTTGACCACTTGGGGCAAGAACATCTTGCCCGACCCGAACAGATCGCCAACCAGATTCATGCCCTGCATCAACGGGCCCTCGATGACCTCGATTGGGCGCGCGTACGTCAGCCGCGCTTCCTCGGTGTCGGCGACTATGTCGGCGTCGATGCCCTTGACCAGCGCATGCGCTAGCCGCTCACGCACTGGCCAGCCGCGCCACTCCGCCGCCTGTTTTTCGGCCACCGCGTCGGTGCCGCGAAAGCGCTCGGCGAGCGTGATCAGATTCTCGGTGGCGTCGTCGTGACGATCGAAGATCACCGCGTCGCAGGCGGCGCGAAGCTCGGGCTCAATCTCGTCATAGACGTCGAGCTGCCCGGCGTTGACGATCGCCATGTCGAGCCCGGCGGGGATGGCATGGAATAGGAACACGCTGTGCATTGCGCGTCGTACCGGCTCATTGCCACGAAACGAGAAGGACAGGTTCGACAGCCCGCCCGAGATATGCGCGTGGGGGCAGCGGATGCGGATTTCGCGGCACGCCTCGATGAAGTCGATCGCGTAACGGCGATGCTCGTCAATCCCGGTGGCGATGGCGAAGATGTTGGGATCGAAAATGATGTCTTCGGGCGGGAAGCCGTGGGCGACGAGCAGATCGTAAGCGCGGCCGCAGATGTCGACCTTGCGCTCTTTGGTGTCGGCCTGCCCGGTCTCGTCGAACGCCATGACGACCACAGCGGCGCCGTAGGCGCGGACCTTGGCGGCGACCTCGAGGAAGGCCGGTTCGCCTTCCTTCAGGCTGATCGAATTGACGATCGGCTTTCCCGACACGCACTTCAGCCCGGCCTCGATCACGCTCCATTTCGATGAATCGATCATCACCGGCACGCGCGCGATATCGGGTTCGGCGGCGAGGCGCTTCAGATAGGTCGCCATCGCCAGTTCGCCGTCGAGCAACGCTTCGTCCATGTTGACGTCGATGATCTGCGCGCCAGCCTCGACCTGATCTAGCGCGACCGCCACCGCGGCGTCATAGTCGCCGGCGAGGATCAGTTTCTTGAACTTGGCCGAGCCGGTGATGTTGGTCCGCTCGCCAATGTTGACGAAGCGCGCGCCAACGGCGCCGCGATCTTGATCGGTCATGCGGCGAGGATCATCGGTTCGAGCCCGGCGAGAACGGTGCGGGTCGGCGCGGCGGGGATAACGCGCGCAGGGACACCAACGGAAGCGCGGGCGATGGCGGCGATATGCTCGGGCGTGGTGCCGCAGCAGCCCCCGACGATGTTGACCAGCCCGTCGGCGAACCATTCGCCGACCTGCCCGGCAGTCTGCTCGGCGGCCTCGTCATATTCGCCAAGTTCGTTGGGGAGACCGGCATTGGGATAGGCCATGACCAGCGTTTCGGCGGTCGCCGACAGTGCGGCAAGATGTGGCCGAAGCTGCGCCGCGCCGAACGAACAGTTGAGCCCGATCGTCAGCGGGCGGGCATGGCGGACCGCGTGCCAGAACGCCTCGACGGTATGCCCCGACAGGTTGCGCCCCGACAGGTCGGTGAGCGTCATCGACAGCATGATCGGGAGATCGCGACCGAGATCGTCCGCCGCCTCGATCGCGGCCATCACGCCGGCCTTGGCGTTGAGCGTGTCGAACACCGTCTCGATCAGGATGAAGTCCGCGCCGCCTTCG
>JBKJTQ010000311.1:0-3238 GCA_046589895.1 Sphingomicrobium sp. | reverse complement strand
CGCGGTCGCTTCGGCGCTCGCCGCGGCCTCGCGCCCGTGGAGCATCGCCGTTGCCTCGTTGGCGAGAATGACCTTGGCGTCGTTGATCCCCGCGCCTTCGAGCCGTGCCAGCGCGGCGATCCGGTCGAGCGGCAGATCGGTGAACAGTTTGATGAACCGGACTACGTCAGCATCGGCGGTATTGCGCCAAAATTGCCAATAGTCATAGGCGCTTAGCAGATCGGCGTTGAGCCACACCGCACCCGCCGCGGTCTTGCCCATCTTGGAGCCATCGGCGGTCGTAATGAGAGGCGTTGTGATGCCATAAACCTCCACGCCGTCCATCCGCCGCGCGAGCTCGATCCCATTGATGATATTGCCCCATTGATCCGACCCGCCCATCTGTAGGCGGCAGTCGGCGCGCTTCGCCAACTCACGAAAATCATAAGCTTGGAGGATCATATAGTTGAATTCGAGGAAGGTCAGCGGCTGTTCGCGCTCAAGCCGCAACTTGACCGAATCGAAGGTCATCATGCGATTGATAGTGAAGTGCGGCCCGACGGTACGCAGTAGATCGAGATAGAGAAGCGGGCTGAGCCAATCGTCATTGTCAACCAGCATCGCGTCGCTCGGTCCGTCCCCGAAAATCAGATAATGCTCGAACACCCGCCGGATCGAGGCTATGTTCACCTTGATGTCGTCGGGGCTGAGCATCTTGCGGCTCTCGTCCTTGCCCGACGGATCGCCAACCTTGGTCGTCCCGCCGCCCATCAGCACGATCGGCTTATGCCCCGCCTGCTGGAGCCGTCGCAGCATCATGATCTGGACCAGGCTTCCGACGTGCAGGCTCGGCGCCGTCGCGTCGAAGCCGATGTAGCCTGGGACGATTTCTTTCGAAGCGAGCGCATCGAGCGCGTCGGCATCGGTCGCCTGGTGGATATAGCCGCGCTCGTCGAGGAGCTTTAGGAGAGAGGACTGATAGTCAGGCATAATGGGTGGTCGCGTAGCATGGAGTTATTTGGAAAGCATCGGCTCGTTCCGCATCCGCATTTTCTGCCGTCCTCGCGCCTGACGGTCAGCGTCGAAGCGTCCATATGTGAAGATCGCACGCTGTTCTTGACTTACGCGGTGACGCCGGCGGTATCGCTACGCTTCCCTGAACATCGCCACGGACGGCAGGAAAGTCTTTGGCAAAGCACCTGTTTTGAGCTGTTCCTCAGGCCGCAAAGTGGCGGCTATGACGAGTATAATTTTGCTCCTACCTTCGGTTGGAGCGCCTATCGCTTTGTTGATTGGCGGAAAGGGATGAAGCCCCTTCCACTCCATAACGATCCACACATGGTCGATTCGAGGATCGACGACCGGAAGCTCGACTTTCCGGAACGATACGAGCTTGACGTGTTTTTGGAGCTCAACGTTTTGCCAAGCTCTGGCGGTAAGGCGAGCTTCACCGCCGTTATCGAAGAGAGCGACGGCTGCAAGTCCTATTGGGCCTTGGTGCATCCGCCGGGAGACACCCCCAATTTCCATCATCCGGCTTGCTTTGCGCTCAAAGTCCCGCCAGCGAATCACTTATGAAATTCGGCATCGAACGGCTGCTTGCCGACCCCGCGCTCCGTGCTCCGCTGGTGGGCAAGCGCGTTGCGTTGCTCGCGCACCCCGCCTCAGTAACGCGCGACCTGACCCACAGCCTTGATGCGCTCGCCGCGCTCGGCGACATCAACCTTACCGCCGCCTTCGGCCCGCAGCACGGGCTGCGCGGCGACAAGCAGGACAATATGATCGAGACCGAGGATTATATCGATCCGGTCCATGAAATCCCGGTGTTCAGCCTGTACGGCGAAGTGCGCCGCCCGAGCGGGCAGATGATGACCGCTTGCGACGTCATCCTGATCGACCTGCAGGACCTCGGCTGCCGCATCTACACCTTCATCACCACCTTGCTCTACATGCTCGAAGCCGCTGCCGCGCACGGCAAGTCCGTGTGGGTGCTCGATCGCCCCAACCCCGCGGGGCGCCCAGTCGAAGGCACCACGCTGATTCCCGGATGGGAAAGCTTCGTCGGGGCGGGGCCGATTCCGATGCGCCACGGCCTAACGCTCGGCGAGCTCGGCCATTGGTTTATCGACCATTTCAAGCTCGACGTCGATTATCGCGTGATCGAAATGGAGGGCTATCGGCCCGACGCCGCTCCCGGCTTCGGCTGGCCGAGCGAGCGACTGTGGATCAACCCCTCGCCCAACGCCCCCAACCTCAACATGGCGCGCTGCTATGCCGGAACGGTGATGCTCGAAGGCGCGACGCTGAGCGAGGGTAGGGGCACGACGCGCCCGCTTGAGCTGTTCGGGGCGCCCGACATCGACGGTCGCGCCGTCATCGCGGTGATGCGCGACCTCGCGCCGCACTGGCTGACCGGCTGCGCGCTGCGCGAGATCAGCTTCGAACCGACCTTCCACAAGCATGTCGGCGCGCTGTGCAGCGGGGTCCATTTCCACGCGGAGGGCGACGCTTACGATCACGCCGCGTTCAAACCGTGGCGCATCCAGGCCCTCGGCTTCAAGGCGATCCGCGCGCTTTTCCCCGATTATGTTCTGTGGCGCGACTTCCCTTATGAATATGCGTTCGGCAAATTGCCGATCGACGTCATCAACGGCGGCCAAGCCCTGCGCGAATGGGTCGACGATGCGGGAGCCGCCCCCGGCGACCTCGATGCGCTCGCCGCGCCCGACGAGGCGGCATGGGAAGTGGCACGTCGCCGCTTCCTCCTTTATTGATCGCCAGCCACGCCCCGCTTAAAGATCCTCGCCATGACCGTTTCGCTCCTGTTCGCCGCGCTTGCGCTTCAGTCCGCTGCCGCCGGTGCGACTCCCCCGGAGAAGAGCGAAGTCACGGTCACCGGACGCAAGGCGGCGGAGCCCGCCACGGTCCGGCAATATGTCAATTCGATCACCCAGCGCAGCGATCAGCAGGTCGCTCGTTTCCATGCCGAAGTCTGCCCGGTGGCGCTTGGGCTTCCCGACGCCAGCGCGATGACCATCGAGGATCGTATCCGCGAGACCGCGGCCGGGATTGGCGCCACGGTCGCCCGAACACGCAAGTGCAATGCCAATCTGGTCCTGATAATCGCCGAAAATGGCAGGCAGCTGGTCAAGGAGATTCGCGCCAAGCGTCCCGGCTGGCTCGGCGGGTTGAGCCCGGTGCAGATCAAGCGGTTGATTGACGAGCCTTCCCAGGCGCGCGCCTGGTCCGTCGCCAGCCT
>JBKJTQ010000097.1:0-3308 GCA_046589895.1 Sphingomicrobium sp. | reverse complement strand
GCCTTCGTCCAACTCGACGTCGAACAGCCCGGCGGAAGCTGGAACCGGGTATTTTCAGGTTGGCTTTCCTTGTACAGCCAACCTGAAAATACCCGGTTCCAGCTTCCGCCGGGCTGTTCGACGTCGAGTTGGACGAAGGCCCCCGTCAGGCGTTCATTTTCCCATGGCGCGGTCGAATCGCAAGCGCGCAGCCGGACCACCGCGTCGCGGAAGCGGATCGCCTGGCCGGGCCGCAGCCTGATATTGCGGACGATGCCGTTGCGCTTGTTGAGCAACCCGAGCACCGCAACCCGCTGCGCCATCGGGGTCGCCCCCGAGACCGATTCGACCGCTTGCGGCGTATCGACCGTCGTCGCATTGGCGCCATTGGCGGGCTGGCCAGAATCACGCGAGCTTTGATCGCAACCGGCGCCAAGCGCGAGCAGCAGCGCGAGCGATATCCGGCGCCGGGTCAAGATTATTCGGGCTTCCATGCCTGATAATCGCCGGTCGCCGCAGCGCGCACGCCACTCGCGTTGATCGACCCCGCGGGGCGATAGGCCGACGGGGTTCCGGTGACATTGGCCTCCGGCGGCCGCTCGAAAGCGCGCCGCTGCGGCAGGCCCGTTTCGGGAAGCCCGGCGATCGTCCCGCGCAGCCACGCATTCCACCCCGGGGGCACGCGGCTGCTGTCATTATTGCCGTTGTACATCACCCAGCGTCGCGCCGGGTCGTTGCGATGCTGGAAATAGATATTGCCCGCCTCGTCGTGTCCGACTTCCTTGCCATGGCGCCGCGAAAAGATCGACGTGCCCCATGAAGCCCCGTTCCACCACGTGAAGGCGTTTGCGAATATTCCCATAACGACGATGCCTTTGCCCCGCCGCGCGCGTCGAGGCAAGCGCTGCCTAGTGCGACCACTCTACCTTGGCGTCGGCGGTGATCCCGAGCTCGGCCGAGCGTCCGCCCGCCAGCTCGAGCACCGAGGCGACGAGCTCCCCCGCGGCGACCGGGTCGAGAGACAAGGGCACCGTATTCGCCTCGATCCGCGCGATCGTACCGTCGGCGCGGACGAAGATCATGTCGAGCGGGATGAGTGTATTTTTCATCCAGAAGGAGGCCGCCACCGGCGGATCATAGGGGAAAATCATGCCCCGATCAGGGGCGAGCGATTCGCGGTTCATCAGCCCTTGTGCCTGCTGCGCCTCGGTGCGCGCGACTTCGACCGTGAAGCGATGCGTCTTCCCGGCGGTCGTGGTGATGGCCAGCGGCACTTGCTCAAGCCCCGCGGGCGAGCGTTCGCTGGCGTTAACATTGCTGCTCGTCGGCTGGCAGGCGGCGAGCAGAGGAAGCCCGAGCATCAGCAAGGCGGCAGCGCCCGAGCGGAGGCTCAATCGAGCCGAACTTCGATTGCGGTCAGCCCCTTCTTGCCCGACGCGACCCGCGCCTTGAGCCGCTGCTCGGGCTCGAGGTCGGCAATCTCCGCGTCGCGCACCGTCTCCATATGCACGAAAATATCCTCGGGATTTGCTTCGGGCGAATCGGCGCGAACCAGGAAACCATAGCCCTTGACGCGATTGAACCATTTTACCTCCACCGGCTCGAACTCCCCGGCCGCAACAGCCAGCGCCGATCGATCCGACCTGATCCCGTCACCATGGGCCGGACGAGGGGGGGTCGGCAAGGCCGTCGACAGGTCGATCGTCGAAATCGTCCGCGCCTGATAGCCGCGCTGCTGCTTGGCGGCGATCCCGGCGATCGTCGCACCTTCGGGCAAGCTGCGGCGGCCATGCTCCTTGAGCACCGAAAAATGGATCAGGATGTCGCCGTCGAAGGCATTATCGACGACAAAGCCGAAGCCTCGCGTGGCGTCGAACCATTTGACCTGGCCGGCAAAGTCTTGCTCGCCTGCGAGGGGCGCGTTGGCGGGGTCGCCGGGCGACGATGAAGGTGCAGGTTCGGACGCCGACAATTGTGCCACGGAGCCACATTAACACAGTCGAGACTGTCGTTAAACCGACATAGTTCAGCTTTCCAGGGAGCGCAGCAGCGCATCGGGATCGACGCCGGGGTCGGGAGGTAAATCGACCAGTCGCCGCGCCAGGTCGAAGCCGTGCCCGGCGCGAATCATCGCCGACATAGCGCGCTCGCGACCCTTGGGATCGAGGCGGCCAAGCGCGAACGGGCCAATTCGCCGCCGCTGCGCATAGCGGATGGCTGCCGAGGTCGCGGCGCCGCTGGCAATCTCCGTGGCGGGCGCCCGATCGGCGTCGCCGACCCCCGCCTGGCGCAGCGCCTGGCTGACCCGTCGTTCGCCATAACCGCGCTGAGCGAGCGACCGCGCCTTTGCCACGGCAAAGGCGGCGTCGTCGACAAAGCCGAGCCGCGCCAGCCGTTCGACCAGCGGCTCGATATCGGGCGGGCGCGGCGAGTCCCACCCTTTCTCGGCGAGCTTGCGGCGGAGATAAGTCGCGAGCTTGGCACGTGTCGTCGCAAAGCGTCCGACATAGGCCACGGCAAGCTCCTGAAGCCGCGTCGGATCGAGCGGACGCGGCGGCTTTCGGGGTGATCTGCGGCGGTTCATGCGCCTTGTTTGTGCCACACTCGGACAGCATCACGCTAGCTGGTCGCGTCCGTGCGGCCGGTCGGTGCCTAGCTGCCGAAGATCAGGATTAACAGCCCAAGGATGGCCGCGTGCTCGACCGGAATATCACGATCGACACGAACTCGACCCCAGGGAACCTGACGCCCGAGGGCACCACTCCGACGCTCGACGCCCTGCCGCGCCGCATCGCCGACTTCGCGACGCTCGGAGAAGCACTCGATTATGCCGCCAGCGGCCAGCGCGGAATGAACTTCCATGATGCGCGCGGGCGGCTGGTGCGCGCTTATTCTTATGCCGAATTGCGCGACGATGCGCTGGCGCATGCGCGACGCTTCGTGACGCTCGGGCTCGCCAGGGGTGACCGGCTGGCCCTGGTGGCGGAGACCGGTTCCGAATTCGCTGCCTGCTTCTTCGGGGCGATCTATGCCGGGCTGTGGCCGGTGCCGCTGCCGCTCCCGACCAGCTACGGCGGGCGCGAGGCCTATGTCGATCAGCTGGTCGTGATGCTGTCGAGCAGCGACCCCGCGCTATTCCTCTTCCCCCCCGAGCTGACCGAATTTGCCACCGCCGCCGCCGCGCAGCGCGGGGTCGTGGCGCGTGACTGGGACAGCCTGACCGAGGTCGAGCGTTCGTCAGCCGACCTCCCCACCGCGGCCAGCGACGATATCGGCTACCTTCAATATTCGAGCGGATCGACGCGCTTCCCGCACGGCGTGGCGGTGAC
>JBKJTQ010000229.1:0-14363 GCA_046589895.1 Sphingomicrobium sp. | reverse complement strand
GAGGAAGCGCCCCGGTCATCAGCACCTGGGCATGTAAATCCCGGATGTCGAACTTGTCCCCAAGATCGGCCTTCGCCTTCGCCCGCAGCCGCTGGATGGTCAGCGCGCCAATCTTGTAGGCCAGCGCCTGGCTCGGAATGGCAATGTAGCGCTCGACCTCGTTGGTAGCGTCGGTTTTGCCCATGCTGCTGTTGTCGAGCATGTATTTGATCGACCGTTCGCGGGTCCAGCCCTTGGAATGCAGCCCGGTGTCGACCACCAGCCGCATTGCGCGAAGCATCTCGTCGTCCAGCGTGCCCTGCCGCTGATAGGGATCGGCATAGAGCCCCATGTCGTACCCCAAAGTCTCGGAATACAGCGCCCAGCCCTCGACATAAGCGGTATTGCCGCCGAACCGCTGGAATTTGGGCAGCGCGACATTCTCCTGCGCCAGGCTGATCTGGAAATGATGCCCCGGCGCGCCTTCGTGAAGGTAGAGCGTGGTCATTCCCGGCGTCGTCCGCGAGGGCAGATCGTAAGCGTTGAAATAGAAGACGCCGGGGCGCTTGCCGTCGGGGGTGCCCTGTTCGTAGCTGCCCCCGGCCTGATATTTCTCGATCGTCACGTCATAAGGGCGGATTTCGAGCGGAGTCTTGGGCATGGTCGAGAAATAAGCCGGAAGCTTGGCATCGACGGTCTTGCCGATCGCATAATAAGCGTTTGCCAGCCCCTCGCGGCTTTTCGGCTGGAAGATTTTGCCGGTGCGCAGATAGTCGAAGAAATGGGCGAGATCGCGCTTGTAGCCGACCTCGACGCGGACCTTTTCCATCTCGGCGGTGATCCGCGCGACTTCGCTCAGCCCAAGCTGATGGACTTCCTCGGCCCCGAGCGGCAGCGTGGTATTGCTCTCGATGAGAGTGCGATAGACGACATCGCCCCTGGTCATCGACCAGAGCCCGACATCGGTACGCGCGGCGGGGAGATAGTCATTCTTGAGATAGTCGCGCATGCGGCGAAAAGCGGGATAGATTTGATCGACGATCATCACCCGATATTCGTGCGTTAGCCGGGCGCGATCGGCAGCGCTGATGCTCGCCGGGAATTGCTTGATCGGGCCGTAAAAGGCCGACCGCTCAGGCGGTTGCGCAAGCTGGGTATCGAACTGGTCGATGATGTTGGCGATCGTCAGCCGGGTTTCGAGCACGCCCGCCGCCCGCCCCTGGCGGAATCGCGCCACCGCCGCGTCGAGATAGGCCGCGAACCCCGCGTGACGTTTCAACGCATTGTCATAGTCGGCAAGCGTCGCGAACGGCGCCGCGCCCTTTCCGCTCGACAGCGTTGGATAATAGGTTTGCAGCCCGGAGAAATGGTTGATCGGCCGAACCGCGGTCAGCGCGAGCAGCGCGGGATCGAGCCGCGTGAGCGAATCCCTGGTCGTGAACGCGAACGTGTCATACGCAATCTGGTCGGTCGGGCTGAGAATCGCGCGGTCGATCGCGATCAGCGCCGCAAGGTCGCCAGACGCGGCAGTTCGACTCGCGACGTAATAATCGTCGCTGATCGGGTCGCCGAAGCGGCCGGCGTAACGCATGTCGCCGCGGAACAAGGCATCGAGCGGGTTAAGCTTGAGCCAGGCCTCGTCGCTCGCCTTGAACAAAACGAACAGCGCGTCATGCGCCGTGCTTTGGCTCATCCGCGGCGCGGGCTCGGTCGGTGCCGCGACTGGCAAAACAGGCGTCGATACGCAGGCGGCAAGCGGAAGCGCGGCGAGGACCAGACCGAAAATGCGATTCATTAGGAGGATATTCCCATCGGGTAAGCCTTATCTCAGCCATAAACGACCAAGGGCGCCGCGGTAGCCCGCGACGCCCTTTTTTCGACGAATAAACTTGCCCGTCTTACCAGAAGAAGCTGTAGATCACGTCGACCACTTGCCCGCTGTAAATATTCACCAGCAACGCATCGTCATAATAACGCACCCAGCGATACGGGCCATAGGCCGGCGGCAAGCGATACCTCCACGGATCGTTGAGCCAATAGCTCGACTGGTAATAGCTTGGGAACAGATTAAATCCGATCGAGAAGCGGCGATAGCCATAGCCGTAGGGATCATAATAGCTGCCACTCCGGAAGATGGAGCTGTTGTAACCGCGGTACCGCCGCCAGTCATATGACGAATTGTTTCTCCAGCTCGTGCTCCACTCGCCATGGCGGCCATTGTGCTCGCTATTGAGGTCGCGATGGAACCCGCGATGCTCGCGCGAAGTCGGGTTGGTCGTGTGAAAGGCGCCATGCTCGGTTCGCAGATCGTCGTGATAGCCGCCATGGGCCCCGCGATCGCGGTCGCCATTCCAGGCCCGGTGTTCGCTCCGATGCTCACGGCCCTGTTCGCGATGAAATCCCTTATGCTCGCGGCGGTTCGGATCGCTCGCATGAAAGTCACGATGCTCCTGCCGCAGGTCGCGGTGGAGACCGCGGTGGTCGCCGGCCGATTGCTCGACATGCTGCTCACCGCTTTGCTGCGGAACGGCTTGCTGCCGCGCTACCGCGCGCGCGCTCCAGTTGGCGCGGTCGGCAACCATCGGGCGCTCAGATCCTTCGGCGCGTTCGGCGGGCGCGCTCCAGTTCGCACGGCCGGCAACTTGCGGGCGCTCGCTGCGTTCGGCGCGCACAGCGCGGCGCGCCGCGCGGGATTCGTCGCGCTGCTCGCTCGACACGCTCTGCGCCTCGCCATCGCTGTCCTGCGCTATCGCCGGCATCGCCGCGCTGGTCGCAAGAAGGATCGTCAAAAACAGTTTACGCATCATATCACTCCCGACGACAAATCGTCTCTGATCGGTGCACATTTGGACTCTTTCGATGAGCGGATGCTGAATGAAATCAACGCGCTTGCGGCGGCGTGTTGGGCGGCGGCGGCGCCACTCCACGTGCGGCGCCCGCCACCCGCTGAGCCGCCTTGACGATGCGCGGCCCGGCGCCGCAGCGACAGCGGTTGGGAAGGCGGTCGAGCTCGGCCTGGCTCGGCGCTGGGTTGGTTGCGACGAGTGCGGCGAGCGCCATGAGATAGCCCGGGTCGCACCGGCCACACTGCGTCACCTGCTCGATCGCCCACGTTCGCTGGAGCGGATGCGCGCGATTGGCCGACAGCCCCTCGATCGTGGTCACCTCGGCGCCCTCGAGCGCGGCGATCGACACCGAACAGCTCAGCGTCGCGCGGCCATCGACGATCACCGTGCAGGCGCCGCAATCGCCGCTGTCGCAACCATATTTGGTCCCGGTCAGGTTTGACGCGTCGCGTAGCGCCCATAACAGGGGTGTGTCGGGATCGAGCCGATAACGGATCGGCTCGCCATTGACGGTCATGCTACTCATCGCCGTCCTGTCCTAAGCAAGCGCGCCCCCTTTGCAAAGCGCCGAGCCGCCGCCATCATCGCGCGATGAGTGTAGTTGAAACCAGTCTCGGCCGGATCGGCGTATTGGATGCGGGGAACGCTCCCGCGATCCCGATCCTGTTCCTCCACGGGGTCGGCTCCGACAAACGCGTGTGGCGTCCGCAGATCGAACATTTCGGCCAGAGTCGGCGCGCAATCGCGATCGACTATCCGGGCTATGGCGACAGCGTGGCAACCGAAGCTGCGACGCGCGACGATTTCGCCCGCGCGGCGGCGGCGGCGCTCGATGCGTTTGACATCGATCGCGCGCACATCTGCGGCCTTTCACTCGGCGGGGTAGTGGCGATCGCGATGCACCATCTTGCGCCAACGCGTTGCGCGTCGTTGATCCTCGCCGACACCTTTGCCGTCCATCCTGACGGTCAGACGATTTACGACCGCTCGGTCGCTGCGAGCCGCGCGATGCCGATGCGCGATCTCGCTGAAGCGCGTGCGCCGTTGTTGCTTGGCGCCGCGGCGAACAATGCGATTCTGACTGAAGTGATTGCGACGATGGGCGCGATCGATCCCGCCGCCTATCGGCGTGGCGCCGAGGCGGTATGGCTCGCCGACCAACGCGATCGCGCTGCCGCGATCGACGTTCCAACGCTCGTGCTGGTCGGCGAAGAGGACAACATCACTCCGCTGTCGCTGTCGCGGGCCTTGGCCGATTTGATCGGGACCAGCGCCGGCGCCCGGCCGCGCGTGATGCTCGACTTCATCGCGGGCGCGGGTCATCTCGCCAATCTCGAGCAGCCCGCCGCCTTCAACCGCGCGGTCGAAGTATTCCTGTTTGATTTGGACGCAAATTGAAAAGGTTAGCAATGCTTTAACCATGGCCTTTAACATCATCTTTGCCGCGCCCTGCGACAAGCAGCGGGATGGACCAGACCGCTCGCCCCCGCCTCCGCGCCGGACTCACCGCCGGCCTCGCGCTCCTTGTCTCGACACCGTCCTATGCCCAATATTACGCCCCCTCTGCCTTCGCCAAGAGCGAGGCGATCCTCGGCGCGCCGAGCAGCCTTGCCGCAGTCATGGCCGCGCAGTCGGGCGGCGCCGCGCTCCAGGCGGTGGCTTCGGTGTCGCTGCCGTTAACCTACGCGATCGCGCGCCCGGTGCCCTTCGGAACGCCGTACGCATCGCAGCCCCACGTGATCGATCTCGCCGCATCGCCAACCCGGCCCGATATTTTCAACAGCATCGCCATGCCGATCGCACGGACCCCGCTCGATGATCGTTGGGGCCGCGTAGGATCGGGGAGCGTCGGCGGCCGCGCGGCGCGCTTTGCCGCGGCGCTTGGCGAACGCGAGGAGCGCGCGCGGCTTGAAGCGGTCAACGCCTACGTCAATGCGCGCGTCGCATTCACCGACGACATTCAACAGTTCGGAGCCGCCGACCGGTGGAGCGCAGCGAACGAGACTCTGTCGCGCGGACGCGGCGATTGCGAGGATTATGCGCTCGCCAAGCTCGCAATGCTGCGCCGCGCAGGCTTTGCCGACCGCGACCTCTATTTCGTGGTGCTGAAGGATCTAGCCCGCCGCGCCGATCATGCGGTGCTGGTAGTACGCAGCGGGGGCCGCTTCCTGGTGCTCGACAATGGCACCGACAAGCTCCTCGACAGCGCGGAAATCCGCGATTATCGCCCGATTCTGACATTTAGCGCTGGCCAGCGCTTTACCCATGGCTATCGCCGCTCGCTCACCCCGCGCGTGATCCTGGCGTCGGACGGCGTGACACGCGCGCCCGGCCAGGTTGTCGCGACCGCCGCCGGAATGCCGTCGTCGCCGTTCGCCTCGCGCTGAGCCGCCGTAGCTAGCGTTCACGAAGCGCGTCGCTGCGCGCTTTCATTACCGGCCGGAGCAAATAGCTCAGCACACTTTTCTGCCCGGTGATGATTTGCGTATCGGTAATCATCCCGGGAGTGATCGGCAGGCGCCGGCCGTTCGCGTTGAGGTAAGCGCGGGTGGTTTCGACAATGACGTTGAAAAAGGCCTCGCGCGTGGTTTCGTCGTAAATGCTGTCGGCCGATACCTGGACGACGCGCCCGTCGAGCCCGCCATAGGTTGAAAAGTCATAGGCGGTGACCTTGACCAGCGCCTTGTCGCCGACCTTGATGAACGCAATATCCTTGGGCGTGACGCGTGTTTCGACGAGCAGTTTGTCGCCCATCGGCACGACTTCCATGACCTTTTCACCCGCCTGGACGAACCCGCCGATGGTCGTCACCTGGACGTCGTTGACCACGCCATCGACCGGCGAGCGCAATTCCGCCTTGGTCACCCGCCCGCGCGCGCCGCGCAGCGATTCTTCATTTACCGCGATCTTGGCATTGATCTGACTGCGCTCGTTCAACGCTTCCTGGCGAAAGCTATACTGCGCCTCGCTCGCCTGGCTGAGCGCTTCGCTAACCGCGGCACTGGCGCGCCCGGCCTGTTCGCGCGCCGCCGCGATGCGGCCCGCCAAGTCGTTCACTTCGCGCCGCGCGGTCAACAACTCGGTTTGGGGAACGATGTTCTTGGCGGCGAGCGGTTCGAGCATCGCCACCTGTTTGCTGGCGAGCGCGAGGCTGCCCTGGAGGCTGTTAATCGTCGCATTGGCCTCCGCGACTTCGCGGCGGCGCTGTTCGGCCGAGGAGCGAAGCGCCGCCACCCGGCTGCCGAGCGCCTGGCGGCGAACCGCGCCGAGCGCGGCTTCATCAGCGCCGACCGAAGCCAGCGTACCCGTGCCTTCGCCGCCGAGCCGAGTCGCGCGTTCGGTGAGTGATCGCGTATCGGCCTCGATCTGACCCAGCGCCGAGGTCGACTGCGTATCGTCGAGCCGCGCGAGCAATTGCCCGCGGCTGACGCGCTGCCCCGAACGCACGAGCAATTCGCTGATCGTCGCGGGCTCGGCCGCCTGGATCAATTGTACCTTGCTCGAAGGGATTACCTTGCCCTGCCCGGCGGTAACTTCATCGACCTTCGCCAGCATTGCCCACAACAGGAATATGCCGAAGCCGACCGTGACGGTGACGATGATCAGACGCGGACCGGTCAGCGGCTGGCGTCGTCGAGTGCGGCGAGCGTCTCCAGCGGAGAGGGGGATCGAGGCCATGACTATACCTTGATTAGCGCGATGCGATCAGCGCCACCGGGCTGTCCGGCCCGGACTGCGCCTTCGCTTGCGCGGGAAGCTGCTTTTGCTGCTCGGCGACTGCCTTGCTTGCAATCTCGATTTCGGACGGCATCGGAATGTCGAGCGTCCAGCCCTTGCTCGTGTCGAGCAGGCCGCCGACGTCATTGGCGGCGCGCGCGATCCGCGGTCCGGCGGAAATTTCGACACCAGTCTCGGGATCGATGATCGCCGGTGCCGTGCTCGCCAGGGTCAGCGGGCGGAACGCGGGGCGCATCGTCGCGGGATCGGTCGGTTCGCCGATGTAGCGCCCGTTGAACGCCGCGGGCAGTCCCCATGCGCCCGGCCAGCGGTAGAAGATGTGCGCACCCAGCTTGACTACCTTGGCGAGCATCGGCGCCCAGCGCGGTGCGACATAGTCGGCGTGATAATGAGTTGCCGATCCGACCGCGGTGTCAACATGGCCGTTGAGTGCCGCCGCCGCGATTTCGCGCGCCTGCTGCCATGCCCCGGGAGCCGGCGCGCGATAGAGCGCGCCGTCGCACACGAAGCTGAATTGGCACACGGGGGTAGAATTGCGCTGATAGACCACGCCGCAGATCGATTTAGGGTAGGCCGGGTGGCGCATCCGGTTGAGCACGACTTGCGCCACGGCGCGGCGGCCTGCCACTGGTTCGGATCCCGCCTCATAATAGACCGCTTGAGTCAGGCACAACAAGGCCCGGCGCTGGTCGATCCCGTCGCCGCCGAGCGCAAACGGGCGCGCGCTCGCGATCGGTCCCGAGGCGAACGGCATCGAAGCGTTGATCAGTTGTGCTTCCTCGCCGACCGCCTTGAGCTCAATCGCAGCGTCACCGCTCGTCGCCTCGATCAGCGCGGCGGCGCGCGCAGGCGCGAGCGACAGGACTAGGGCGGGCCGTGCATCGGCACGCGGCCCGTACATCAACAAAAGCGCCGCGACCAGCGCGAGCAGCAACGCGCCGAGCGCCCACGGCAAGCGGTTGGCATCGACATTGGCGCGAAGCTCGGCGACGCTCATGGCCTGCTCTCCTGCTTGACCGCGGCGCTGAGCCGGCCGAGCACTTCGTCGCGCGGCCCGTCGGCGATGATCCGGCCCGCATCGATCACGATCAGCCGATCGCAGATGCTCAGCATATTGTGGCGGTGGGTCGACACCAGCAGCGTCTGGTCGGGCGCCAGCGCGGTCCTCAGATGATCGATGAAATAGAGCTCGGTCTGGGTATCCATCGCCCCCGTAGGCTCGTCGAGGAACAGCATCTTCGACGGCGTAACAAGAGCGCGCGCAAGGACAAGCAGCGAGCGCTGCCCGCCCGACAGCTGCGATCCGCGCTCGCCGACCGGCAGGTCGAACCCCGCCGCGTCGCGCGACAGGAAGATGTCGGCGCCCGAGCGCACCACCGCGTCGATCAATTGCTGATCGTCGGCACGCGCCGCGCCGAGCATCAAATTGTCGCGCACCGTTCCCGAGAACAGCTCGGCATCCTGACCGACATAGCGGAACGCCTCGCGCAGCTGGTGGGGGTGGAACTGGCGGCTGTCGGTGCCATCGACGTTCATTACCCCGTCGGTCGGGGCATAGAGCCCGCACAGCACGCGCCCGAGAGTCGACTTGCCCGACGCCACGCGGCCGATGATCCCGATCCGCTCGCCGGGCGCGATCTTGAGGTCGATATCGGCCAGACTGTCGCGCGCCGCGGTGGGGTAGCGGAAGCTCGCCTTGACCATGTCGACATGACCATGTCGGACTTCGGGAACGATGCTCCGCGCCGCCGAATGGCGCTCATCGGACGCTTCCATCATATTCTGGAGCGAGGCGAGCGTAGTCGTGGCTTGCTTGGCGCGGGTGACGAGGAAGGCGAATTGCCCCATCGGTGCCATCGCGCGCCCGGCGAGCATGACGATCGCAATGATCGCGCCCATCGTGATCTTGCCGTCGTTGAACAGATAGAAGCCGCCGATCACCAGCCCGACGCTCATCAATTGCTGCGCCGCCGAGGCGATATTGACCGCGACCGCGGTGAGCCGCCGCATGCGCTCCTGGGTCGCCGCCGACATCGACGCATAACGCCGCCACTTGCCGAGCATCTGCCCCTCGGCGCGCGCCGCCTTGAGCGTCTCGATCCCGGCGATCGATTCGATGAGCACCGAATGCTGGAGGCTCGAATCGGCTTGCGCATCGACCGCTGCGCGCCCCATCGCCTTTTGCAGGGTGAACCCCGCGAGCAGGGTCAGCGCGATTCCGACCACCGGCACCATCACCAACCACCCGGCGAGCACTGCGATCAGCACCAGGAATATCAGCATGAAGCCAATGTCGACGATCAGGACGACGCTGGTCGAGGCGAAGAAGTCGCGCACATTTTCATATTCGCTGACCCGCTTGGCAAAGGCGCCGGTGCTACCCTGACGCTCGGCCATCGGCAGGTTCATCACTTTTTCGAACAATTTCTGCGAATAGCGCGCGTCCAGACGGCGTCCGATTTCGTCGACCAGTTGCGACCGCGCGAGGCGCAGAATAAAATCGAAAGTCAGCGCGAGCACCACGCCGATCGCCAGCACCCACAAGGTCGGAATCGCCTTGTTCGGGATCACCCGGTCATAGACGTTCATTGTGAACAGCGGCACAGCCAGCGCGAGCTGATTAACCACCAGTGCAGCGAGCATCACCGGCCAGAATTCGCGCCGAACCTTCCACACTTCGGACCAGAACCAATGCTGGCGGCGAGCCTTGTCCCACGGCCGTTCGCCCGCGCGCTCGCGCGTCGGGTCGGCCTCGACCACCACCGCTTGACCAGTAAAGACGGGTTCGATCTGGTCGAGCGCAACCCACGTCGGGTCGACCGCGCCGGGAGCGTAGATCAGGGCATCACGCCCCTTGACTTCGAGCAGCACCGCCGCGCGATCGTCGGCCAACTCGATGATCGCCGGCAGCTGTTGCAGCCGCCAGCCCTTCATCCCGCGATGAATGAGTTCGCCGCGCATCCGGACCTGCTCGAGCGCTGGCTCGATCTGGTGAAACGGCAGCAGGCCATTGTCGGACAGGGCAAGCCCCGCGCGAAGGAGGACCGGCG
The DNA here is from genome assembly GCA_046589895.1 of Sphingomicrobium sp. Lineage (GTDB taxonomy): Bacteria > Pseudomonadota > Alphaproteobacteria > Sphingomonadales > Sphingomonadaceae > Sphingomicrobium. The sequence goes on along the minus strand of JBKJTQ010000229.1, from coordinate 4,750 downwards.
ATGATGGCCGGTCAGCCTGCCGCGCGAGGAATGCCAGGCAATCGAGGACGGGATCGACTTCGCGCGATGGTGCGCCGTCAAGCCAATTCATGAAACTCACGACCCGTCCCCTGTCACCTTAACGCTGCGCCGCCGGCGCCGACGGGTCGGTCGATAGGACCGGTGCCACCGGCGCAACGGGTGCAACCGTCCCCACCGATGCGAGCGATGCTGGCGGACCCATCGCCGGTTGCGGCATGCTCGTCTCGAGCAGATCTCCAGCAGGGATCGGATTGACGCGATAGCGAATGCGCTCATCGCTATAGGCCTCGGTCGGCATGGCGACACCAAGCGCCTCGATCAGGCGATTGGACGACGCCAAGACGCGATATTGCGCGAAAACCCGGGCAAGGCGCGCGGTTTCGACCTGCGCCTGGACATTCTGCCGGGTATTCTGTGCGTCGAGCACATCAAGCAGTGAACGCCGGCCAACGTTGAACTGCTCACGATATGACAGCAGCAGATCATCCGAGACGCGGCTCTGTGTTTCGAGTTCGCCCACCAATCGCGTCTGGTTGGTCAGACGGCTCCACGCGGTGCGCGAATCCTGCTCGGCCTGGCGCGTTTGCGTGAACAAGCGGGCATGCGCCTCGTCTGCGCGCCGGTATTGCTCGCGCACATTGGCATTGTTCGTGCCGCCGTTGAACACAGTCCAGCGCATCACCGCGCGGCCAAGCAAATCGCGGGTCTTGCCCTCAAACCCGTCGATGTCCTGGCCAATTCGGGCACGACCTTCAATGTTGACGCGCGGACCGCGTTGACCCTTGGCAACGTCGATCAATTCGCGCGCCGCCGACAGGTCGGCGAGCGCTTCCTGAACGCGCGGATTCTGCGACCGCGCCAACGCTTCGGCCTCGCCCAGCGTCGCCGGCAACGCGCCCGACAAGTCGGGTGGCATCGTCACGCTGTCGATCGGCGCCCCGGTCAAATTCTGAAACTCGATTCCCGCGGTGTCGAGGTCTTCGCGCGCCTCGGTCACCCGCGCCCGCGCCGACTGCAGCCGTTCTTCGGCCTGTTGCTGGTCGGCGATCGAGATCGACCCTTTGGAAACGCCCTCGCGCAGGTCGCCCGCAAGCCGCTCGTGAAACGTCGCATTGTCGCTCGCGATCGCCACCAGGCGTTGCTGCAGAAGGTAGTCGATATAGGAACGAGATACGTTGAGCGCGACGAACTCGCTGCGCTCCTCGATCCGCGCTGCGGCCCCATCGGTGCGCGCCGCCTGGCGACGGACCTCGGCTTGGCGCTCACCGCTGTCGATGAACAATTGATCGACCGTAAGGTCGGCTTCGAGCGGATAAAGCGTGTCATTATCGAGGCCGATCCGGCGCCTGCTGGGATTGCGCAGCGAGCGCACGCCACTCGAAGTCTCAACCGACACCGTCGGATAATAGCGTCCTTCGCCCTGGCGTCGCTCTTCGCGCGTGGCTTCCTTGTTGTGGATCGCCTGACGGATGTCCGGATTTGTATTCAGCGCCGCCTGAACCGCTTCACGCAGGTCTACGGCAAATGCCGGCGACGCGCTTAACAGCAACGCCCCCGGAACGATCAACGTCCAATGCTTTTTCATTTTGTCCCCTCTTCTGGTCTTTAAGCAATGGCCGCCGTCCACCGGCGGGCCACGCCACATCGGATCAGCCGTTGATCGCCGGCTGGACCGCGTCATGATGAAACACGGTCATGTCCATCACGATGTTCGATAGGATGCTAGCTGACAAGTGACCCTCAAGCCCCGTGTCCCACCCCGATACGCCCTCTCCATTCTGGCTTGCCAGCGCGGCCAGCGCCGAATGTTCGCCATTCCCGCTGTTCGAAAGCCCCGCCAGGATGGCATCGACGTCGCCGCCCCCACCCCCGCCATTGAGCGCTTCGGCGAGCACCTTCTCGACCGTCACCGCGCGTTGTTCGCCGCTCACCGCGCCGCCCAACGCCATTACTTCAAGCGCTTCGGCCGACGGAAGGACGATCATCGGCGCGACCGAACTGGCTGCGGTATGGTTCTGCACCGCCGCCTCGCTCGCCTCGATCAGGCTCGTCACCGCCTGCGCCTCATGCGCCGTCGCGGCATCGAGGCCGGGAGTCGAATGCGCACCTTGCGCCGCCGCATGACCGTCGTTCGGCGAGCCGTCGTTGGCGGCGACTCGTACCTCATTGGTAAGCAGCGACCGGCTGACATCCGACGCAACGGCGCTCGAAGCGTCGTCATGGCTCGCCGCCGGTGCCGATAGTGCGCCGCCATCGGGCCCGCGTGCCGCTTCGTCGCGACCGTGGGCCGCGGCCTGGCTCGTCGCCAGCCCCATCGCCGCGACTGCCGCCGTGATCACCGTATTGCTGTTAGCGGCCCCGGCGACACGCTGCGCCAGATCGCTTTCGCGATCACTCGTGCGGAATGCAACATCGGCCAACAGTCCGGTCGACCCGTCGGCCCTTGTGTAGCTGCCGGTTCCAGCCACGAGTACGTCGCCGCCCGCCGCTTGATAGGCCACACCGTCGGAGGTGAGCGAGATGCTGGTGATGCCCTTGGCGGCGAGCGAAGTAAGTTCGCCGCCATCGACCACGCCATTGCTGTTCGCATCCTGCCACACCGCAAACTGGCCGTAGGTCGCATCGGCCGACGACAGCTGTCCATCGCCGCTGCTATCATAGGCATTGAGCCCGGCAAGATCGCTGCCACTTGTGGCGAACACGAATTCGTTGGCGCTGACCTGACCGTCGTGGTTGGCGTCGCGAACCAATATGCCGTCGTTCGCATCGACCCAGGCGGTGGCGACCGCGCCGCCGCCATAGTCGAACGTCACCCCGGCGTTGGCACCGAGGAAATGGACCCCGTCGCCGTTGAGGTCGAGCACGACCGGAAAAGCGGTCGGAGCTACGCTGATCGTGGTGACCACGCCGCCGTCAATGTAGCGGATCTGCGGTGCGACACCGAGGTTCATCGTCGCCACCGTGGTGAAGTTGAACGCGCTTCCGGCACTGCCGTCCAGGTCGACCTGGATCGCGCCGCTCGTCGAGCTCACCCGAAGATAGCCGTCGGCGATCGGATTGACCGTTCCCGGCACGTTCAGGATTTCGGTGATGTCGATGATGTCGGCATTTCCGGCCACATTGCTATAGTCTTGGATGACGTCGATGTTACCCGCACCGTTGGTGATCGCCGCGTTCGACAGGACGAACACATCGTTGCCAGCGCCGCCGTTCAGCGTATCGGCCCCCGTCCCGCCTTCCAGCGTGTCGTTGCCGGCATTGCCGTTCAGCGTATCGTTGCCGCCATTGCCGTAGAGAACGTCGTTGCCGTCGCCGCCGTTGATGATGTCATCGCCGGCGTTGCCCGCGATGGCATTGTCGCCGGTGGTGCCGGTCAGCGGGTCGGGGCCCGCCCCACCCGCCTGGTTGCCGGCCGCGATCGGGATGATCGTCGTCTGGATGACCGAGGTCGTGAAATCGCCATCGGCATCGGTCGCGATGACCGGGAAGTTCATGTCGATTGCCGTGCCGGTGCTGGCGGCGCCGATCGAGAAGATGCCGAGATCGAAATCGTTGGTGTTGGCGATCTGGCTGCCCGCTGCCGGATCAGGATCGAGCGACGCGAGGAAGTTGTTCGGGCCGCCCGGCGACTCGACGATCACCGCACTGAAGAGGGCGGTCGTATCAATCTCATATTGATCGCCTTGTTGCAGACCTTGGATAATCACCTGGCCTGTCGACAGAAAGGTGACCGTGATCCCTTCGGCACCGGGAATCGGCGTTCCGATGGCTGCGTCGCCAATGTTGAAGGTCGCGCTTCCGCCATCAAAGGAATTGACGACCACCTTGTTGATCGTCCGGACAAACTCGCCCGCTTCGACACCGTCGTTCGGATTATTGTCGAACACTTGATCGTCATTGGCGAGGATCGCCGTTACGACGATATTGACCGTTTCGGTCTGACTTCCCTGAACCTCCGGGATTAACTGCTCGAAATGGGTGGTTGTGACGTGAGCTGTATAGTTGAAGCCCGAGGCCGTGATCGGCGCGACAGTGTCGGTCGTCAGGTTGGTGACGAAGTCGATCCGGACGCCCGCGCCGGGATTGACCGCCTGACTGTCAACACCAATCGCAGTGTTGTTGGTATTGACCGAACCGGGAGCCTGAGTTGCGCCGTGGGCGGACAACAAAATGTCCGTGTTGCTCGCATTATTGTTGGCAACGTCGGCTCCAATGCCGCGGAAATTCACGTTTCCGGCCGCGCCGCTGGCCAGGTTGGTGAAGCTCGTCTCGGTCCCGTTCGAGATCGTAGCATTGACGTCGAACGTATAGGTCCCGTTGGCATTGATCGTGACGGTGAAGCCGATAGTCCCTGCGACGCCGGTCGAGTCGGTCGTGGCCCGAATTGTTCCGCTATTGTCGCCGAACAAGTAGAGCTGCTGGCCCCCGATCGTCAGATTGTTGCCGGCAGCGTCCTTGGCCAATATGCCGTCATTGAGCGTGACAGAGCCGTTGCCGCCGAGGTCGAATACCACCGTCCCCAGTCCATCGGCACCGATGTTGAGGTTAAGCGGCGCGATGACCGGAGCGGTGTCGCCGTTAAGCGCGGCGGCCGAGTCTGGGGTGAACGGCCGCGGAATATCATCCTCAATGTTGACCGCGAACGAGCCCGCGTCGAGCCGGATCGTGTCATTGTCGCGGTCGGTCACGGTAACCGCACCCGACAGATCGATGGTCAGATTCTGGTCGT
>JBKJTQ010000286.1:0-4270 GCA_046589895.1 Sphingomicrobium sp. | reverse complement strand
ACTTGCCGCACCAGCCCCTTGGCTTGATAGAACGGCAGGATCGGTGCGGTCTTCTCGCGATATTCGGCCATCCGGGTGCGGACGGTTTGTTCGTTGTCGTCGGGGCGGCGCTTGAACTCGGTCCCGCCGCACGCGTCGCAATGGCCCGCGACTTTCGGGATGTGAAACGTGTCATGATAGGGCGCCCCGCACGAGGCGCAGGTGAAGCGCCCGGTGATGCGGTCGACCAACGCTTCCTCGTCGACCACCAGTTCGATGACATGGTCGAGCTTGCGCCCGCGTTCGCCGAGCAGGATTTCGAGCGCATCGGCCTGGTGCGCGGTGCGCGGGAAGCCGTCGAAGATTGCGCCATGCGCGGCGGCGGTGTCGAGCCGCTCGCCGATCAGTGCCGAGACGATCGCGTCGGACACGAGCTCGCCTGATTCCATCACCACCTTGGCGCGAACCCCGACCGGAGTGCCCTTGGCGACGGCTTCGCGCAGCATATCGCCGGTCGACAGCTGGAGCATGCCGCGCCGCGACTGAAGGCGCTGTGCCTGGGTCCCCTTGCCCGCGCCGGGGGGTCCGAGAAGTATAATATCCAACGCGTTTTTCCCTGACCGTTCGCCCTGAGCCTGTCGAAGGGCTGCCCTTCTTGTGTCAAACTTCCGAAGAAAGAAAGACAGGGCTTCGACAAGCTCAGCCCGAACGGTTCGAGGGGGCGGCGTTAGCGGCGCTTCCCGCCCTTGAGCTTCGCCTTCTTGATCAGGTCGCCATATTGGTGCGCGATCAAGTGGCTCTGGATCTGGCTGACGGTATCCATCGTCACGTTGACGACAATCAACAGGCTCGTCCCGCCGAGATAGAATGGCACCCCGGCCTGACTGAACAGCACCTCGGGGATGAGGCAGATCAGCACAAGGTAGGCCGCGCCGATCACCGTGATGCGGTTGAGCAGATAGTCGAAATAGGTTTCGGTCGCCTTGCCCGGACGGATGCCCGGAATGAAGCCGCCGTGGCGTTTGAGCTGTTCCGATGTTTCCTCGGAGTTGAACTGAACCGCGGTGTAGAAGAAGCAGAAGAAGACGATCCCCCCGCCGTAGAGCAGGAGATAGAGCGGCGAGCCATGCTGGAGATAGGTCGACAGCGTGATCAGCCAGTCGCTCGATCCGCCATTGGCGCTCCCCGCGCCCGCCATCTGCAACACCGTAAGCGGCATCAGCAACAGCGACGAAGCGAAGATCGGCGGGATAACGCCCGCGGTGTTGAGCTTGATCGGAAGGTGGCTGCGTTCCTGCTGCATTGCCCCGCGTGCGGTCTGGCGCTTTGGATATTGGACGAGCACGCGGCGCTGCGCGCGCTCCATGAAACAGATGAACAGGACGAGCCCCACGACCGCGACGATGATCGTCACGACGAGCAGGCTGTCGAGCGTCCCGCTGCGCCCGCCTTCGAACAATTGCGCCAGCGTGCGCGGCAGCGAGGCGACGATGCCAGCCATGATGATCAGGCTGACACCATTGCCGATCCCGCGGCTGGTGATCTGTTCACCGATCCACATCAGGAATAGCGTGCCCCCGACGAGGCTGATCGTGGCCGAAATGCGGAACATCATCCCCGGCTCGACGACCGCTGCAATGCCCTGGCTCGCGCCGAGGGTTTCGAGTCCGACGGCGATGAAATAGCCCTGAACCGTGGTAAGCGCGACGGTCAGATAGCGGGTGTATTGGTTGAGCTTCTTGCGCCCGACCTCGCCTTCCTTCTTGAGCTGCTTCCACGGTTCGTAAAGCGAGCCGCCGAGCTGCCCGACGATCGAGGCGGTGATGTAGGGCATCACGCCGAGCGCGATGACCGACATGCGCTCAAGGCTGCCGCCCGAGAAGGTGTTGAAGAAATCGAGCACCCCGCCCTGCTGCGTCTGGAACAGCGACGCCATCGAACGCGGATCGATCCCCGGGATCGGGACGAACGACAGAAAACGAAACAGGACCAGCGCGCCCAATGTGAACCACAGGCGCTTCTTGAGCTCGGTCGCCTTGCCGAAGCTGGAAAGACTGATGTTGGCGGCCAGTTGTTCGGCTGCGGATGCCATCGAATATCCTATAGAAAAAGTCCGGCGACAGGCTTGAGCCCCCGCCGCAGGTTCCCGCCAAAGCATCACTTTGGCGGGGTGGCCTGCCGCCCGATATAGTCACTGGGGCGTCAGTGCGAAGCCCCCCACGCAAAGAATGGCGTTACGCCTTCTTCGCGTTCTTCGCGTTCTTCTCATTCTTGACCTCGATCCGCGCGGCGCGAACCTTGCCCTTTTTCGCAGCGGCCTTCTCGGCGGCGGTGATCACTTCGATCAGCTCGACCTTGCCGCCGGCTTTCTCGACCGCCTCGATCGCGCCCTTCGACGCGCCGGCCACCTTGAAGTTGACCTTCGAAGTGAGCACGCCCTTGCCGAGCAAACGCACACCGTCGCGGCCACCGCGCGCGAGGCCCGCGGCTTTCAGCGCAGCATGATCGAGCATGCCCTTGCCCTCAAGGCTGCCGGCATCGATCATCTTCTGGATCGCGCCCAAATTCACCTCGGCAAAATCCTTGGCGAAAATGTTGTTGAAGCCGCGCTTCGGCAGCCGCATGTGGAGCGGCATCTGGCCGCCTTCAAAGCCCTTGATCGAGACGCCCGAGCGGCTCTTCTGGCCCTTCTGGCCGCGCCCGGCGGTCTTGCCAAGGCCCGAACCGATGCCGCGGCCGACGCGAACACGGCTCTTGCGGGCGCCCGGATTGTCGCGGATTTCATTGAGTTTCATGTCGTGCACTCGCTGTAGTTTACCCCCGCGAAGGCGGGGGCCCAGTGATCGCTGTGGCCCAATCGTGCTTCGCGCATGGCACGATGGATCCCCGCGAAGGGGATGGCGGAAGCTTACGCTTCCACCACCTTGAGCAGATGCGCGACCTTGCGCACCTGGCCCATGACAGAAGGCGTCGCTTCGCACTCGACGGTGCGATGCATCTTGTTGAGCCCGAGCCCGACGAGCGTCGCGCGCTGAGTCTTGTTGCGGCGGATCGGCGAGCCGGTCTGGGTGATCTTGATCTTAGCCATGACTACTCCGTGATCGCTTCGGCGGTTGCTTCCGCTTCGGCCACGCCCATGCCGCCGCGGCCGAGCAGGTCGGAAACCTTCTTGCCGCGACGCTGCGCGACTGAACGCGGGCTGGTCTGTTCCTTCAATGCTTCGAACGTCGCCCGGATCATGTTGTACGGGTTCGAAGTGCCGACCGACTTGGTCACCACGTCGGCGACGCCAAGGCTTTCGAACACGGCGCGCATCGGGCCGCCGGCGATGATCCCGGTGCCCGACGGAGCCGAGCGGACGGTGACCTTGCCGGCGCCAAAATGGCCGTTGCCGTCATGGTGAAGCGTCCGGCCATCGCGCAAGGGTACGCGAATCATGGCCTTCTTCGCGGCAGCCGTCGCCTTGGAGATCGCCTCGGGAACTTCGCGCGCCTTGCCATGGCCAAAGCCCGACCGGCCCTTGCCGTCGCCAACCACGACCAATGCCGCAAAGCCGAAGCGCTTGCCGCCCTTGACCGTCTTCGAGACGCGATTGATGTGGACCAGTTTCTCGATAAGTTCCTCGCCGCCATCGTCGGCGCCGCGCGGACCGCCACGATTGTCGCGACGGCCGCGGTTTCCGCCCCCGCGATTGTCGCGGCCACCGCCGCCGCCACCACGGCCGCCACGCGGACCGCCGCGCGGGGGGCCACGGCCTTCGGGCGGCGCGGCTTGCACGGGAACCTCGGCAGCCGCTTCGGCCGGAGCCGGAGCGTCGGGAGCCGAAGCGTCGGGAGCAGGCGCCGGAGCGTCGGCAGCCGCTTCGGCCGGAGCCGGAGCGTCGGGAGCCGGAGCGTCGGGAGCAGGCGCCGGAGCTTCAGCAGCCGGAGCCACCGGAGCGGGAGCGTCGGGTGCCGCGGCGACCTCAGGGGTTTCGTTCTCGTCAGCCATTTAAAACTCCAATCCGCCTTCGCGAGCGGCGTCGGCGAGGGCTTTCACCCGGCCATGGAAAAGGAAGCCACCGCGGTCGAACACGACGCGGCTCACGCCCGCCTGCTTGGCGCGCTCGGCAAGCGCCTTGCCGACCGTAGCCGCGGCACTGGCGGTTGCTCCGCCGGCGTCGCTGCGCAGGTCCTTGTCCAGGCTTGAGGCCGACGCCAGCGTCTTGCCAGCGGCATCGTCGATGACCTGCGCGTAGATGTGACGCCCCGAACGGTGAACCGAGAGCCGCGGCTTGCCCGAAGCACGCGCC
>JBKJTQ010000265.1:0-6899 GCA_046589895.1 Sphingomicrobium sp. | reverse complement strand
ACATCGGCCACACCCGACTTGGTCGTGTGCGTCACCGCGCCGCCCAATTCCTCCTGCGTCACCACCTCGTTGGTCACCGTCTTGACCACCTCGGGCCCGGTGACGAACATGTAGCTTGAATCCTTCACCATGAAGATGAAGTCGGTCATCGCCGGCGAGTAAACCGCGCCGCCCGCGCATGGCCCCATGATCAGGCTGAGCTGGGGAATGACACCGCTCGCAAGCACGTTGCGCTGGAACACTTCGGCATAGCCGCCAAGGCTGGCGACACCCTCCTGGATGCGCGCGCCGCCCGAATCGTTGAGCCCGATCACCGGCGCCCCAACCTTCATCGCTGCATCCATCACCTTGCAGATCTTCTGCGCGTGGCGTTCGCTCAATGATCCGCCGAACACCGTAAAGTCCTGCGCGAAGACATAGACCAGTCGTCCGTTGATCGTCCCCGACCCGGTGACCACCCCGTCGCCGGGAAACTTCTGCGTCTCCATCCCAAAGTCGACGCAGTTGTGCTCGACATACATGTCGACTTCCTCGAACGAGCCCGCGTCGAGCAGCACGCTCAATCGCTCGCGCGCGGTCAGCCGCCCCTTGGCGTGCTGCGCCGCGATCCGCTTCGCCCCCCCACCCAGTTTCGCCTCGGCGCGCCGCGCCTCCAATTGCTCGATCGTCATTGCCATGCCGCCGCGCTGCCATGTGCGCTTGCGCCGGTCAACTTTGGCCAACACAGGAGGGAGATCACGCGGATGCGTGGCCCACCTTAATCGCGCCCGATAAGCTCTTTCAGCTCGGACAATTCCCAATCGTCGTTGCGGCTGAACGGCAACAGGGGTTTGAGCGCGGCAAACCCGCTCCGCCCGATCGCGGTGCGCAGCGCGTCGAGCTCGGCAAACCGGGCGCGCAGCCGCTTGGCTTCATCGGCTCCCACCCAGCGGTCGCGGTCCTGCAACTCGCGCTCCGCCGCCAGCACCAGCTCACTCTTGAGCGCGCAGTAACGGCGGATCCGCTCGGCTTCGTCCCCGCCTGTCCTCCTCGCCAGCGCCGCGATTCGCTGCCCGCTGGAATCATCGGGGAAGCCGCCTGCCCGCCAGCCAGCCAACGCAGCCTCATGCGCCGTGCTTTCCTCGGCCAGCCAGTCATGCGCTTCGCTCTCGCCGAACCGCAGCACCATCAAAAGCACGAACGGCGCCACCGCCACGGTGACGATCATCACCAGCATCGGCTCACCCGGAAACTGGTTGAAGAGCAGATGGATCAGGCTCGCCATGACATAGCCGGGGACGAACCACAGCGGGTTGAGGCGAAATCGCCCGCCGCTCCGCCGCGCCTCCCGCTCGCCTAGCTCGTGCGCGATCGCGGCGAGAATGGCGGTGGTCGCGCCGTGCATCACCGCGGTGCCGAGCCCGCGTACCATCCACACCGATGCGGCGAGGTCGGGATGCCGCGTCAGGTAGAAGATATTTTCGATCACCGAAAAACCAGCACCGATGGTGAAACCCGAAATTACCGCGTCGAGCTTGAAGCCGATGCGGTTGCGCGCCACCAGCACGACGATCGCCAGCCCTTTCAATGCTTCCTCGATCCACGGCGCGACGATTCGGCTGTAAAAGGAAAATCCCATCGGCAGCGCGTCGAGTACTTGCCCGCTGAGAGGCCAGGCCAAGATTGCCGCAACCCCGCCAAGCAGCAGCAGCCCGAGCATTTCCCGCCACGACATTAACTTGAACACGTCGAGCCACATGAACAGCGCCGCCAGCAGCAGCACCGGCAGCAGCGCCAGCGACCAGTCGAACGCCTGCGCGAGCATCACAAAATCTTCAGCGAAGCGAGAAATTCGGTTCGCCCGTCGATGTCCTTGTCGCCGAAACCGCGCGCCAGCCCGACCGAAAGCACCATCGGAAGCCGCATGGCGACAGTGAACGCGAGGTCGAGCTGCGTGCCTACATGGTTCAGCCGGTAATTCCTCCCGTCGGGCGCGCGCAACAGCATCGTGCCGCCGAACAGCGCAGGGCGCACATAGCTTAGGAAAAAGGCCGGCGTACCGATCTCGGCGAAGCGGATCGGCGGCAGGTTGATCTCGCCGGTCGCCTTGACGAAGCGCCGCGCGGCAATTTGGTCGATCTCGAAACCGGGCAGGCTTTCCAGTTCGCGATAGCGTTTCTCGGGCCGGTTATCGACATAGTTGTTGCGAAACGACCCGAAATAATAGGCGCCGAGCGGGCTCTCCGCCGTTCCGCCAGCGATGCCCGCGCTGGCATAGACCCACGCCGAGCTATTGCCCCACGGCAGCGGCACACCATAGTCGACCCCGCCATATAGGTGCGGATAATTGTCGCCCAGCGCATGGTCGATCCCGCCGGCCAACCGCCACTCGATTCCCTTTTCATGGTCGACCCCGCCCAGCGAGCGCCGCACATTCTTATATTTGACCCCCGCCTCGGTCGACAGGATGTTCCTTGGCGAGGCGATATTCTGCGCCGACGGCAATTGTTCGAGCCCGAAATATCCGGCGACGCTGCCGAAGAAGTCGAGCTGGCGCGGCGGGTCGTAAATTTTGGTCTTATTATAGCTGACGATCACCGCATCGCCCTTGCGGCTGCGCTCGACCGGCCCGGCGAGGTCATAGATGTCGGCGTCGTTGTGCCAAAAGCGGAATTTCCAATCGAGCGTCTTATATTCGATGTCGACGTGGAGCCGTTCGCTGGTCGGCAGCGACCCGAACGGCGACACTGACAAGCTCCCGCTGAATTGCCTGAACTGCATCGGATCTTCGAAATGGAAATAATATCCGGCCGACGCCTTGCCCTGATAGCCTTCGACGATCGGATAGGCTGCGGCCAGCTTCATTCGCTGCCCCGGCCGATAATGGCCACGCTCGGTGATCAGCGGCTCGAGGTCGATGCGGGCCGGCGAACCGACCCCCCATTGCTTCAATTCGGGATGCGTACGAATCAACCGCGTCCCCAGAAATTCGACCGTCCCCAAATCGTCGAACGTCTTCGGCACGATCAATGACGGGGTCAGCCCCGCCCCGGTATATTCATAGACCAATAGCCGCCCGTCGGGCCGCAACATCGGCCGGAAGAAGCCGGTCGAGGCGTTCGACAGCACGTCATATTTCCGGGTCGCAAGGTCGAACCGGAACACGTTCGACACGCCGGTGTAATAGCTCGTCCCGTAAAGCGACTTTCCATCGGGTGCGAAAGTGAAGCTTTCGGGCGTCGACGGCGGCAGGTCGAGGCGCGCCACCTCCTCGGGCCCGCCCATCGCCTCGAACGTCGCGGTTTTCCACACGCGCAGCGATTGTTTTCCGTCGACCTCGCCATAACTCGCCGAGATCAACGACCCGTCGGGCGATAGGTCGAGGTCGAACGGGGTCTGGCCATAGTCGAAGGTGTGGATCTGGTTGAACCCGGCATAAGGCGGCGGAATACGGACGATGGTCACATATCCGTTCTGGTGCCGGATGCCCCAGATCGACTTGTCCCTGGCATTGACGACCATGTCGCCGATCCGCGCATCCTTGAGCAGCATCCGCTTGCGGCCGCTGTCGATGTCGATCTCGATGAGGTCGCGAAAGGCGTAATTATCCTCGGTATAATAGGCTTTGCGGGCGTCGGGATCGTACGCCAAGCTGGTCACCTTGTAGAGCATCTGCCCCTTGATCTCGGCCAGCTTGCGCAATTTACCGGTCGCAAGGTCCATCGTCCCGACGAAGCCGATCTCGCCCGGGTAGCGGAACGCCGCGACCAGCCGGTTGGTCTTTTCGTCGACAAAGCCGCGCGACATCGACCCCAGCCCCTTGGCGCTGAGCCGTTGTACCTCGGTCAGCGGATAGCCGGATAGCTTGGCCAAATTGGCGCGCTGGAAATCGCGTTCGAATCCCTGCCAGTCGGCCCACGCATCGTCGAGCTTCTTGCCGAACACGCGACCGAACTGGGCTGCGTAAAAGCGCTTGCTGCCCTCATCGCGGCCGAGCCATTCGACCACTTTGTCGGGGCCATAGGTCAGCGCCAGCCAGCTATAGAAGCGCGTCCCGTAGAGATAGTCGTTGACCCCGACCTGAAAGTCGATCGCGGTGCCCTCGCTTTCGAGGCCGAGCGGCGAATAAAGCTTGTCGCCGTCGCGCACCTTGGCGCGGAACACCATCTCGTCATAGGCGCCCTGCGCGCGTCCCAGCCCGCCCGCCATCCATGTTTCGAAGAATACCGCCGATCCTTCGAGGTACCAGCGCGGGACGTTGTTCCGCGGCGTCGCCAGATAATTGTAGAGGATCGATTCGGGATGCTCTTGGATCGGCGTCGGCTTGCCGTGCAGGAAGCGCCGCCAGCGCGCGTCTTGCCGGTTGTAGACATCGAGCGTCGCGACATGCGCCAGCTCATGATTGATCAGGGTGAAGAAGCGCTCGCCCGGCGTGAACGTCTCCATCGCCTGGCTAAGCGGCGCGACGTCGAGCAGCACCGCATTGTTGGGCGACGAGCGCGCCGCCGCATTGCCATAGTCGCCGAAATCCTTGAGCAGCACCGTCGTCCGCTCCCACGGCTGCCAATGAAATCTTCTCATGTGGGCGCTGAGCGCATTTTCGAAGCTGCGCGCGATATAGGGCGTCAGATAGGTCTGGACCGGGTCGAAATAGAGCAGAGAGAGATTCTTCGTCTCGAGCGTCGACAGGTTGACCCCCGACGCATCGGGGGGAACATGCTCGGGTGCTTTGGGCGCTTTGGTTTCAAGCGGCGCGCCGGTCGTCGGCGTCTCCTTGACGCCACCCTCTTTGACAAGGGTCGTGTCGGGCTGGGGCGGGAGCGGCTCCGGCTGGACTTGGGCGTGGGCTGGCGCCGGTCCGGCCGAAGTGATCACGCCGATCCATGACGCCATCAGCGCATGGAAAGCGACTCGGCCGCTACCGCCGGCGGCCAACCGCTTCACCCCCCATAATAATGCCTTCCCCCGTCAGGCGATGGTCAATCGGTCTGCATCGCCTCGGCGAAACCCGGACTCCTCAACGCCGCCGCGAATGACGGGCTGATCGCCAGTTGCTGGAACGCCGCCGAGCGACCCAGCACTTCGAAGGTCCGGGCATTGGAAGCGAATGAAGCAAGCGCCTGTGGCTGATTGGCCAATTGGGCAAACGCTGCCGGATTATTGACCATCGACGCAAATGCGGCCGGATTGGCGTTGGCCGCGGCGACCGCCTGCGCATTCAGTCGCCCGCTCGCCGCCATCGAGGCCGCCATGCCGCTGGCATCGAACGCCTGTGCGCCGCGCGCTGCCGCGACCAGTGCCGCCGAGTCCCGCGCCGCCGAAAGCCTGAACGACTCGGCGTTGCGCCCCATCGCCATCAGCGCGCTTTGCGTCGCCGCCGAATTGAACGCTCCCGCATTGCTCGCGAAATTCTGGAACGCTTTGGCATTGGTCGCGATCGCCGCGAACGCCGAGGCGTCGCGCGATATGGCGTCAACCGCCCCGCGATCGGCCGCCAACAGTCGGAATGCCGAGGCATTATTGGCCATCGCCTCGACCGCCGATGGATTGGCGATCGCCATGCGGAACGCGCTGCCGTCGCGAGCAAATTGGGCAAACGCCGCTGGATTGGTGGCGATCGCCTGCAACGCCGTCGCGTGCGTCGCGAGCGCTGCGAAGAAGGCGGGATGCGATGCGATTGCGTGCAGCATCGCGGGCTGACCCGCAAACTCACGGAAGGCATTGGCGTTCATCGAAATGGCCGCCACCGCGCGCGATTGCGCATCGCCGGAAAAGGCTTGCGCCGATACCGCCTGGGCCGCCCGCACCGCGGCGCCGAACGCGGTCGCGTCGCGCGCCAGATTCTCGAACGCCTTGGGATTGGCCGCGAGTATCGCCATCGCCTGCGAGTTGCTGGCAAGCATGGCGAACCCCGGATCCGACGCCATCGCGCGGAAGCCGGGATTCTTGCTCATCACTTCGAACGCGTCGGTCTGCATCAGCATCGGCACCGACGTGTCACCGAGCGTCACGTCATTTTGCCCGACTTGGCTTTCGACGTAGCGATCTGCCGGTACGATCGTCCCGGCCGAGGGGCCGAGCGGCGGATAAACGCGCCCGATACCATAAGCACCCAACGCAACCGCAATTACTCCTGCACCGACGAGCAGATATCGCTTGTTCGACTGAGTCGTTTCGATCGTGGCCATGATCACCCCCAAGTTGGATCGAAGGGTTGTTTACTCAAAGTTAACGTATGTCAATATTCTCCGAATTTACCCAGCCCATTTTTCCTCCGGACCTTCCGGATTGTTCCTGTGGCGACGCAGGCTGAACCTTATCCTTGTTCGCGCTTTGATGGGGTCAGGAGGAATCATGCCGATCATTCAGCCGTGGCCCAAGCGCCTGTGGCTCGTCCGCCATGGCCAGAGTCAGGGCAATGTCGCGCGAGACGCGGCGCATGAGGCGGGACTTGCTCTGATCGACCTCGACCTGCGCGATGTCGACGTGCCGCTGTCCGATCTTGGCCACCAACAGGCCGACGCCGCCGGCCGCTGGTTCGCGGCGCTTCCGGAGGATCAGCGCCCCGAAGTGATCCTCGCCTCGCCTTACATCCGCGCCAAACAGACCGCCGAGGCGATCTGCAAGACAGGCGGGCTTGCCGGCGGGTCGAAACCAACGATCCTCGACGAGCGGCTGCGCGAACGCGAATTTGGGGTGTTCGACGGGCTCACCACCGTCGGCATCAAGCAACATTATCCGCAGGAGGCCGCGCACCGCGCCAAGATGGGGAAATTCTACCATCGCCCCCCGGGAGGCGAGAGCTGGGCCGACGTCATCCTGCGGCTGCGCTCGGCGCTCAACACGATCAATCTGCAATATGCCGGAAAACGCGTGCTGGTGGTCGGCCACCAGGTCGTCGTGATGTGCCTGCGCTACAT
>JBKJTQ010000224.1:0-3822 GCA_046589895.1 Sphingomicrobium sp. | reverse complement strand
GCTCATCCGCTCCTTGACCGCGCGCTCCATGCGCAGCAGCCCGACGCGATACTGATTTTCGAGCAATTCGCCGACCGAGCGCACGCGGCGGTTGGCAAGATTGTCGATATCGTCGATCTCGCCTTTGCCGTCCTTGAGGTTGACCAGTTCCTGGACTACCGCGAGGATGTCCTCGCGGCGCAGTGTGGTGACGGTGTCCTCGGCGTCGAGGCCGAGCCGCATGTTCAATTTGACGCGGCCGACCGCACTGAGGTCGTAGCGCTCGCTATCGAAGAACAGGCCGTAAAATAGCGCGTCGGCGGTCTCGCGCGTCGGCGGCTCGCCGGGGCGCATCACGCGGTAGATGTCGGACAGCGCCATGTCGCCGTCCTCGGCCTTGTCGGCCTTCAACGTATTGCGGATCCACGGACCGGTGTTGATATAGTCGATGTCGAGCAGTTCGAGCCGATCGGTTCCGGCCTTGTCAAGCAGGTCGAGATTTTCGGCCGAAATCTCGTCGCCAGCTTCGACGTAGATTTGCCCGGTCGACTCGTTGACGAGATCATAGGCCGAGAAACGGCCGTAAATCTCTTCGGTCGGAATGATGAGGTTCTTGAGCCCCTCCTTGGCCGCGGCACTGGCTTTCCGCGGAGTGATCTTCTCGTTCGCGTTGAACTTCACTTCGCCGCTGTCGGCGTCGATCACATCGTGGGTCGGCTTCTGCCCGCGCCAATTTTCGGCGACATAGGGGATCTGCCAGCCATTGGCGCCGCGCACATAAACGACCTGTTTGTAAAACTGATTGAGGATTTCCTCGCTCGACAGGCCCAGCGCGTGAAGCAGCGCGGTCACCGGCAGCTTGCGTTTCCGGTCGATGCGGACGTTGACGATGTCCTTGGCGTCGTACTCGAAATCGAGCCATGAACCGCGATAGGGGATGACGCGCGCGGCAAAAAGATATTTGCCGCTGGCGTGGGTCTTGCCGCGGTCATGGTCGAACAGCACCCCCGGCGAGCGGTGCATCTGGCAGACGATCACGCGCTCGGTGCCGTTGATGATAAAGGTGCCATTGCCCGTCATCAGCGGCATGTCGCCCATGTAGACATCCTGCTCCTTGATATCGATCACCGACTTGGCCTCGGTGTCGGGATCGATCTCGAAGCTCGTCAGGCGCAGCGTAACGCGCATCGGCGCGGCATAGGTCAGCCCGCGCTGACGGCACTCATCGGTGTCATATTTGGGATCTTCGAGGACATATTTGTCGAAGTCCAGATGAGCGGTGCCGGCGAAATCCTGGATCGGGAACACCGAGCGCAAGGTCTTCTCAAGGCCCGAGACATAGCTTTTCGCGGGATCGGAGCGGAGGAATTGCTCATACGATTCGCGCTGGACCTCAATGAGGTTCGGCATGTTCGAAATTTCGTGGATGTTGCCGAAAATCTTGCGGATGCGCCGCGAGGTAGTGGAACGAGCCGTGGGCACGTCTTTCGCTTTGGTGGCCATTTTATTCCCTGCGCTTGGCGACGCACTGCTGACCAGCGCCTCGCAAGACGACCCCCTGCCACGGACGGGAAGGGGGCCAGAATGAGCCCCGGCGTTGGCCGGAACACAAAGATGGAGCGCTCCCGCTAGTCCCTCACCATCCGTGCGAACCGCTGCGCGGTATCGGTTCGTGTCCCGGTGAGGACGGAAAAGACCCCGGACGCACGACGAGGCGCGGCGGAGCCGTCAATATTTGGATAAAACCGTTATACGCTTTTAATGCCGCGCTGCAAGGGCCCAAACAAACTTGCTGGCATACGATCGGGTCGCTTAGCCTTTGGCTCAGTCGAGATCGACCGGTTGAAGGAATACGCCACCCGCTTCATGGTCGAGCGCCCAGCGGATTTGCGCCGGAAAGTCGCCATAACGATCGACCCGTACCTGCACGCATTCGCCGATCATCAGCGGCTCATCGACTTTGACGCGAAAACCGTTCCTGCTGATGTCGGTGACGATCCCCGTCAATTCGCGGCCATTGGAGTCGATCAACGTCGCTCGCAGGTGCGAGGCGACGCGCGGTGCGCGCTTGATTTTACGGGGTTCATGCATTGCCTGCTCACCTGACACTAACTTGGCTCAACTACCATGCGCGGGCCAAGGTGACCAACTGCAACGGTCAATGGTCGTCGCTCCAGATGAAGCCCGCAGAGGTCAAAGTCTAGAAAACCACCGCAACGATAATCAGGATGATGATGAGCGTTCCGATGCCGAGCGTGACGTTGCGGCCCATGGCGTGATCCCTTGATTGTGTGGCGAAGGCGTAACCGCCAAGGCTGCCATGTGTTCCACCGTGCGCAAGTCAGGGCGCCGGCGTTTCTTTCGATTTTCCCCGATCGGCGCTATATGGTGGGGAAAAGGGGGAAGATTCAAATGCCATTTCGTCACGCGCATTGGTGGGTATTGATCCTGTTTCCGCTGGCTGGCCTCGCCTTCTGGGCGAATTATCTGTCGGTGTTGTCGACCAGCCCGCCTTCCTATCACCTCCACGGAATCACCGCGTCGTTGTGGCTCGTCCTGCTTGCGGTGCAAAGCTGGTCGATCCACCATGACCGCCGCGCATTCCACCGCGCCAATGGCCTTGTCAGCCTGGCGCTGTTTCCGCTGTTCATGGCGGGCGGCGCGAGCATTTTCGTCGGCATGGCTCAGCGCTATGTCGACGCGGCAACCCCCTTCCACCAAATCTGGCCGCCGCACCTTGCGTGGCTCGACTTGGTCGCGGTCGGCGGCACCGCCTATTTCTATTTCAAGGCGCTCGAGCAGCGCCGCAAGGTGGGGCCGCACGCCTCCTACCTGCTCGCGACCGCTATCTTCCTGATTCCGCCGATCGTCGGCCGGCTCGCGCCGATCCCGCTCGGCATCGACTTCAGCCAGCCCGACGCATTCGAGCAACTCGGCCTGTCTTTTCACGTCGGCAACATCGTCGCCGCGCTGGTCTCCTTCGCCATCGCGTCGCGGGCCGGGCGCAACGGCAAGCCGTTCGTCATCGCCGGCCTGCTGACTCTGTTCGCGTCGCTGTTGTTCGAATTTCCGGGCGGCACCGCGGAGTGGAAGAACCTCTATGCCCATGCCGCCGGTATTCCGACCATGCCAATGGCGCTCGCCGCCGCGATTGCCGGCGCCGCGGTCGGCTGGGCCGGCTGGATAGCGGGCAAGCGGCCCGACCGAGGCGCGCCGCTTCCCGCCTGAACGAAAAAGGGGCGACCTCTTGCGAGGTCACCCCTTCCCAATCACAGGCGCCTCAAGACACCTGCAAAACCGCATTGGCGCCCCGGACTTGATCCGGGGCCGGAAGCTTATTTGAGTTCGACGGTGCCGCCGGCTTCTTCGATCTGCTTCTTGATCTTTTCGGCTTCGGCCTTGTTGACGCCTTCCTTGATCGCTTTCGGAGCGCCTTCGACCAAAGCTTTGGCTTCGCCGAGGCCAAGCTGGGTGATCGCACGCACTTCCTTGATGACGTTGATCTTCTTGCCACCGTCGCCGGTGAGGATCACGTCGAACTCGGTCTGCTCTTCGACTTCGGGGCCAGCGGCGGCGGCGGGACCGGCGACGGCAACCGCCGCAGCGGCCGAAACGCCCCATTTTTCTTCGAGCAGTTTGGCCAACTCGGCGGCTTCGAGGACGGTCAGGGCCGACAGCGTGTCGACGATCTTGGTGAGGTCTGCCATGTTAAACTCCTTGCGGGCGATGCGCCCATGATGTCGTGCGTTGAAACTTGAACGAAAAAATCAGGCTGCCTTGGCGGCATAGGCACCGGTGACGCGGGCCAGCAGGCTCGCGGGTTCGATGACGATGCGCGCAATC
>JBKJTQ010000319.1:0-5449 GCA_046589895.1 Sphingomicrobium sp. | reverse complement strand
CGAAGCTCGACGACGGCCGGATCCGCGCGGCGGTAACCGGCAAGACCAACATCATCGCCTCGACAGCGGTCGCGCGCGGCGATCTGCGCGCGCTGACCGAGGGGCAGATCGCCCGCACCCGCGACCGGATGCGCGCCATCGTCGCCAAATCGCTTCCCGGCGCGACGGCGGCCATCAGCTTCGACGAGGACGGCTATCCGCCGATGGCGCCGACTGCGGGCAATGCCGCGCTGCTGGCCAGGCTGAACATGGTCAACGCCGACCTCGGCCTGCCGCCGATGGAGCCGCTCGATCCGTTGAAGCGCGGCGCCGCCGACATCAGCTTCGTCGCCAAGGACGTCGACGCGGGGATCAATGGCCTGGGCCCCGCCAGCCGGGGCGACCACGCCCCGGGCGAGACGGTCGACATCGCCAGCATCTGGCGACAGGCCAAGCGCGCCGCGATCCTGATGGGACGCCTCGGCGCGGAGAAAAGATAGGCCTATCCGCTGCGCGTAAGGTCGCCTCTGCGATCCATATTATTTGCGGAGCGACGGCGCGCGCTTGACGGTTCGTCAGCGCGATTGATCCTAATCGGCCTTGCCGTAGCGTAAGCTGTGGCGATTGCGTCACTTGTGTTGCCCGCCCCCGGGCAGCATTAATCATGCCAACGGCCGCGGCTTCACCAGCGGCCTGGGGAGGGATTGTCATGACCAATAACCGCATGCTCGCGGGCGCGCTGCTGGCCGCCACCGCGCTGAGCTGTGCCGCGCCGGCCCACGCCCAACGCATCACCCGCATCGTCGCGTTCGGCGACTCCTACGCCGACGACGGCAATTTCTTCCAGCTTGTCGGAATCAACCCGCTTACCACCGGCGCCTATACGAGCGGGCGCTTTTCGGGCGGGACCAATTATATCGACACGCTCGGCAGATTGCTCGCGGTGCCGATCGACAATTTCGCGATCGGCGGCGCGCTGACCGACAACCGCAACACCAATGGCCCAGCGCTCGGGTTCGTCACCGAATATAACAGCTTCCTCGCCGGTGGCGGCCCCGCCGCTTTCCCGCGGGTCAGCGGCACCTTCGGCCCCAACGATTTGCTCGCGGTGTCGGTCGGCGGCAATGACGGGCGCTTCTACCAGCGAAATGGCGGCACGCTCGCCGGCGCCCCCGCCGCCGCTGGGGCATCGGCCGCCTTCGCCACGACCGGGCTCAACGCGCTGGTCAGGGCGGGCGCACGGAACATCAGTTTCCTCGCCGGGGACACCGGCCGCCTGCCCGAAGTCGCGTTCCAGTCCGATCCGGCATTGGCGGCCTCGGTCCGCAGCGCCTTTTCGACCGCCTTCAACAATAATATCCAGACCACCCTCGCGGGCTATGCCGCCAATGGCGTGATCGTCCATTACCTTGACCTCAGCCGCGTGCTCACCGCCATCCAGGCCGATTTCGCGGCCTTTGGATTGGCCGCGCTCGCCTGCCCCGCTTTCCCTGCCCCGCTCGGGCCGGGCGTCCCGGGAAGCACCGCCTGCATCACCGGGGATAGCTCGACCTTTCTCGTTTATGGCGACCAGTTGCACCTCACCTCGGCGGGATTTGCGATCGTTGCGCGTTACGTTCAGGCACAATTGACCGCGCCGCTCACGCTCCAGGCTCCGACTGACGTCGCGCTCGACACCGCGCGCCAGTTCGGGCGCACGCTGACAACTCGGATGGACCTTGGCGCACCGCGCGATGGTGACATGCCCGAGGGCCTTGGCATCTATTTGGTCGGCGACACTTTTACCCGCACGCTTGGCGCCACCGATCGCAACGACCAGTTCAAGGTCACGACCGTCGGGCTCACCGGCGGGGTCGAATATGGCTTCGGATCGGGGATCGTCGGCGCGGCGCTCGACGTGTCGCGGCCCAAGGCCAATTTCGCGCATGACAAGTTTCGCGACCAGGCGAAAGCGGTCCAGGGTGGGATCTATGGCGGCGTCGGGATCGCCAGCGGGTTCGTCCAGGGTTATGGCGCGATCGGCCGCATTCGCCACGACCTCAGCCGCCAAGGGGTGGTGTCCGAGCTTGAGGCGGAACCCAAGGGCAAGCATGTCGCCGCCGGGGTTAAGGCGGGCTATCTGATTCCGCTGGGCAGCTTGCGCATCGGCCCGGTGATCGCGCTCGACCATGCCCGCGCGCGGGTCGATGGCTATACCGAGGAGGGCGATTCGGCGCTGACGCTCAATGTCGGGCGCCAACGCTTTTCGTCGCTGCGCGGCAGCTTCGGCGCCGAGCTGCGCGGCGACTTCGGAGGCAATGGCGTGCAGGTGCGCCCGTTTGCCGCCGCGGTGGTCGAAAAGGACTTCACCGGCGACGAACGGACGATCTCGTTCGCGCAGACCAGCGCCCCGGGGATCGTCAACCAATATCGCGTCGAGGATGCGTCCAAAAAGGCCTACGGCCGCTTGTCGGCGGGGCTGAGCGCGGCGATTCTCGCGGGGGTATCGCTAAACGCGACGGTGTCGGGAACGGTGCGCAAGGACCAGGGCAACGAAACCTCGGGCCACGTTGGACTGCGCGCCGCTTTCTGATCGGCGCGGATGCAAAAAATGGGCGGTTCGGCACGCGCCGAGCCGCCCTTCTCCTACCTGGCGCAGCGCTTGAACAGCGCGCTGGCAATAGGCGAGACCGGCACCGCGATCGGGGGGGCGCCGCCCAGCGTGACATCGACCTGGCCCTGTCCCGCGAAGGCACGCGCCACCGCGCGCGCCATGTCGCCGCGCGCTTCGCCCTGCCATTCGGATTCGCCTGGCCCGCCGGGCTTGGCGACCGCGTGCATCGGCAGCGACGAGGCATGGCCGCCGCCGGTAAGACTAAGCGTCGCGACGTTGCCGTCATGCGCGGGGTGGAGCCGGGTGACGATCAGATGGCGCGCGCTGCCCTCCCCGCGACAGGCGAAGCTCAGCATCGGCCGCGCCCCCGCCGGGCCGAAGGATGCGACGTTGCCGTCATTGGCAGCGGTCCAGCGCATCCCGGCGTCGGGAATCGGCACCGCGGCGCGATCGACCGCTTCGGCGGCGGCGGCGTTGGCGGGCGCGGCGAGGCCGCTGGCCCCAACGTCCCCGACCAGATGGTCGGGCGGCGCGGCGGCTTCATCGGCCACCGGGCCGTCATTGCCCTGACACGCGAGCAGGCTCAGCGCGGCGGCGAACGGGAATAAGGGGATGAGGCTCTTCATGCCGCTGTAACTCGCGAGGAGCGTCGCGGTTCATCGGGCGTGACGGTTTGACAATATCCGCGCCAGGGCGTTTCCTTCCGTCGCCGTCACGACCGACGGCGACCCTGGGGGAGCAAGCGCATGGCCACGCAAGTCCGGACACCCGTCCATCTGTGGATCGTTGGCGGCCTGGCGCTCGTGTGGAATGCGTTCGGCGCGATCGACTATCTGATGACGCGCATGCGCAATCTGGAATATCTGTCGTCGATGGGCGGCGATCCCAATGAGTTGCTCGCTTATATCGATGGCTTCCCGATCTGGGCGCAGGCCGGCTGGGGCCTTGGCGTATGGGGCGGCGTGGCCGGTTCGCTGCTCCTGCTGGCGCGCAGCCGCTACGCGGTGTGGGCGTTCGGCGTGTCGCTGGTCGGCATGACGCTCAGCTTCGGCTACCAATATATGGGAGCACCACCAATGCCCGTGCCGGCGGCGATGACCGAGGGTCCGATGGCGTTCGTCCCGGTGTTCATCATCATCGTCGGAATCGCGTTGTTCCTCTACGCGCGGAAGATGCAGGCCAAAGCCGTGCTGCGCTAAGCGGCGCGCGGGACGATGCGGTCAATCTCGGCAGATTGCGAGCGGCGAACTTCTTCGAGGTCGTAATCATTCTGGAGGACGAGGAAGAACCCCTCGCTCATTCCGAAATAGCGCGCCAGCCGGACGTCGATCGCCGCATCGATTTCGCGTTCGCAGGCGACGATCTTGCGCAACACATCGAGTGCGATCCCGGCACCGTCCGCGACTTCGGCGAAGCTGATTTCGGACCCGATCAGGAAATCCTCACGCAGGATGTCGCCCGGATGGACATTGTCCAGCCGGTCTTCATCCTTAATGATAGTCCTCGATCCGGACATCGTGCGCGTCTCCATCAGCCCAGCGGAAGGTGATCCGCCACTGGTCGTTGATCCGCACACTATACGTCCCTTTCCGCTCACCCTTCAACTCCTTGAAATGGTTGCCGGTGGGGTTTGCGAGTTGGTGAGGCGCGGTGACGCGATTGATCGCCCGCATTTTCCGCCGCGCAGTCTGCTGGATGTCAGAAGGAAGCCGCCGGCTCCGTTCGCCATTCCAGACGCGCTCGGTCTCCCTGTCCGCGAAACTTCGAATCATGACCGCGCCACCTCGCTTGGCAGCCTTTCATGAATCGCTTTTTCAAACCGGAAGCAACAGTTAACTGTTCGCGCAAACCCTACTCGGATCGAATATTACACTCCAACATAATATTGCCCCGCTACCGCCCAAACTTCGTCCTCGACTGCTTGCCGAACCGCCCCTTCCTCGTCCCCGGCCTGCCTTCGGTCGAGTTGCCGACGCGAGTAGCGCGGCGTTGTTGGACGGGGAGGCCGAGTTCATCCTCCTCGAGCTTGCGGATTTCGTCGCGCAGGCGGCCGGCTTCCTCAAACTCCAGGTCGGCGGCGGCTTTGCGCATGCGGCTTTCCAAATCGCCGATATAGGCGCGCAAATTGTGGCCGACGAGGTGCGGGCGATCGTCGTCGCCGGTCTCGACCAGCACGCCGTCGCGCAAGCTGACGTCGCTCATGATGTCGTTGATCTGGCTCTTGATCGAGGCCGGGGTGATGCCATGTTCGAGGTTGTAGGCGGCCTGGCGTTCGCGGCGGCGGTCGGTCTCGTTCAGGGCGCGCTCCATGCTCCCGGTGACACGGTCGGCGTAGAGGATGACGCGCCCGTCGATGTTGCGCGCGGCACGGCCGATGGTCTGAATGAGCGAGGTTTCAGAGCGCAAAAAGCCTTCCTTGTCGGCGTCGAGGATCGCGACCAGTCCGCATTCGGGGATGTCGAGCCCTTCGCGCAACAGGTTTATCCCGACCAGCACGTCATACACCCCGAGCCGAAGATCGCGGATTAGCTCGATCCGTTCCAGCGTTTCGACGTCCGAGTGCATGTAGCGCACCCGCAAACCCGCCTCGTGCAGATACTCCGTCAGATCTTCGGCCATCCGCTTGGTCAGCGTGGTGACCAAGGTGCGGTAGCCCGCTGCAGCGACCTTCTTGGCTTCGTTGACCAGGTCGTCGACCTGATCCTCGACCGGCTTGATCTCGACCGGGGGGCCGATCAGCCCCGTGGGGCGGATGACCTGTTCCGAAAAGACCCCGCCGGTCGCCTCCATCTCCCACGGCCCCGGGGTCGCCGACAGGAACATCGTCTGCGGCCGCATCGCGTCCCACTCGTTGAAGCGAAGCGGCCGATTGTCGAT
>JBKJTQ010000302.1:0-3847 GCA_046589895.1 Sphingomicrobium sp. | reverse complement strand
GCGCGGCGAGCAAGGCAGGATCCTCGGGCAAGGGTTCCGGGTCGGTGCGTGCCTTGCGGATCTTCTGTGCGATCACATCATCGTCGTCGGTTAGGTTGATGCGGCTCATGTCCGACGGATCCGACTTGGACATCTTGAGCGATCCGTCGCGCAGGCTCATCACGCGCGCCGCGGTGCCGCCGCCGATAAATGGTTCGGGCGGGCTGAAGAGCTCGACGTCGAAATCATTGTTGAACTTGACGGCAATGTCGCGCGCTAGCTCGATATGCTGCTTCTGGTCTTCGCCGACCGGAACGTGCGTCGCATTATAGACCAATACGTCGGCGGCTTGGAGCACGGGGTAGGTGAACAGCCCGACGCTCGCGCCTTCCTTATTCTTGCCCGACTTGTCCTTGAACTGGGTCATGCGATTGAGCCAGCCGATGCGCGCGGTGCATTGAAGGATCCACGCCAGTTCGGCATGCGCCGGGACCGCGCTCTGGGCGAACAGAATCGATTTCGCCGGATCGATCCCGCTGGCGATCAGCGCGGCGGCCATTTCGCGGACGTTGGCGCGCACCTGCGCGGGGTCACCGTCGCCCGTCAGCGCGTGGAGATCGGCGAGAAAGAACAGGCACTCGGCTTCCTCCTGCATCCGCACCCAGCGCAGGATCGCGCCGAGCAAATTGCCGAGATGGAGCCCGCCGGTCGGCTGAATTCCCGATACGACGCGCATCGCTGACCCGCTCATTCGACTTCGCTCGTCCTGGCGCGGCGCAGCGTCGCCAACGCCTCGCGATCGATCCCGCCGATTATCCACGCGACCGCGAAATAGACCAGTCCGCCGGTCCCGACGAGCGCGCCAAGCCCGATCGCGCGTTCGATGAAGCTGCCGAAGAAAAGGCCCCCGGCGACGCTACGAATAAGGTATAGCGTCGCGGCCATCGCCAGCGCGGCGACGAATTGCCTCAACACCCGCCCGACCAGCCAGCGCGGCATCCGAAATTGCCGGCGCGCGTGGAGGATAGAGAATAACAAGGCGAAGTTGACCCACGCGCTGACCGACGTGACCGTGGCAAGGCTGTAGATGCCCATCACCGGGATGAGGAGGAAGTTGCCGGCCACACCCCCAGCCAGCACGGCCATCGCGATCCGCACCGGAGTCTTGACATCCTTGCGCGCGTAGAAGGCCGGGGTCAGCACCTTGACCAGCACATAAGCGGGCAGGCCGGTGACGAGGATGGCGAGGATATTGCCGGTGATGCGCGCGCTTTCCACGCTATATTCGCCGCCCTGGTAGAGCGCGCCGATGATCGGACCAGATGCCACCGCCAGGGCGAGTGTCGCAGGCAGGGTCAGCAGCATCGACAGGTCGAACGCGCGCGCCTGGACGTCGGCCGCCTCGATTTCGTCATTGCGCGCGATCGACTGGCTGATGGCGGGAAGGATGGCGACGCCGAGCGCCGTGCCGATGATCGACAGCGGAAGCTGATTGAGCCGATCGGCATAGCTCAAATTGGTCAGCGCGCCTTCGCCAAGCCGCGACGAGAAGTAAGCATAGAATAATTGGCTGATCTGGTAGACCCCGGCGGCGATCGTCGCGGGCAGGATGAGCAGGACCAGCTCGCGCACCGCCGGAGTCATCCGCGGGCGCCCAAGGCGCAAGCTGACCCCGGCGCGCCGCACCGCGACCCAGCATAAGGCGAATTGCGCGATCCCGCCGAGCAGCACCGCGATCGCCATATAGCGGACGGTCTCGATCTTGTCCGGCCGCGCCACCAACAGGCCGATGATCAAAGCCACATTGAGCAGGGCGGGCGCAAAGGCGGCGACCGCGAAGCGGGTCAACGAATTGAGTACGCCAGACAGCAATGCGACGAGGCTGATGAACAGCAGGTAAGGGAAGGTCCAGCGTGTCAGTTCGACCGCGAGGTCGAGCTTTCCGGGCACCTGCCGATAATCGCCAGCCACGACCAGCAATATTCCGGGCATCGCGACTTCGAACAGGATCGTGACGAGCAATAGCGTCGGCATGAAGACCGACAATATGTCGCTTGAAAAGGCTTCAGCGTCGGCGGTCCCGCCCGCCTGGAGCCGACGCGAAAAGAGCGGCACGAATCCCGCCGAAAAGGCGCCTTCGGCAAACAGGCGGCGAAAGATATTGGGTAGCAGGAAGGCGAGGTTGAACGCGTCATTGGCGTTGCTTGCACCCAGCACGCGGCTGCCGATCATGTCGCGCACGAAGCCGAGCAACCGGCTGACCATCGTCAGCCCGCCGATCGAGCCGATCGCCCGGTAGAGATTCATGCTTGTCGGCTGCTCAAGCGTTGCCGGCCGGCTCGGCCTCGGCGAGCGGCTGATTGGCGGGCGGCTGATCTGCGCCCGGCTGCTCGGCCTGGTCGAGCTGCGCCATATAGGCCGCGGCGAAATCGATCGGATCGAGCAGCACCGGCGGGAAACCCAGGTTCTGGACCGCGTCGGCGACGATCTGGCGCGCGAATGGGAACAGCAAGCGCGGTCCCTCGACGAGCAGGAAGGGAGCGAAGGCATCCTCGGGCACGTTGATCATTGCGAACAGCCCGCCATAGCTCAAATCGACGAGGAAGTGCGCGCCCTGGTCCGATGCCGCCTTCAGCTCGATGCGCAGGATGACTTCATGCACTTCGTCGCTGATACGGCTCACGTTGAGGTTGAACTGAACGTCGAGCTGCGGGGTGGTCTGCCATTGGAAGACTTGCGGCGCGCTCGGATTTTCGACCGACAAGTCTTTGATATATTGGGCCAGCGCATTGATTTGCGGCATGCTGCCCTGGTCGCCTTCAAGCGGGGTGTCGGGGGTATTTGCCTGGCTCGCCATATCGTCGGACTTCCGTAAGGGTGAGGGGTTTGGGGATGATGCCACGGCGGCACCGCCACATGCCCGATCGCCTAGCAGTCGAGTGTGGGGCGTGCAATGGGATGAGGTGCGGGATCTGCGGGGTGGAGCGTGGTTTGAATCCGTGCGTTATCACGCTTATGTTGGGGTGAGTGGCGATCCGCCATCGCCCGCTTTGAAAAGGTCTGTTCCTTGACTGCCATCGTCATTCTTGCGCTCGTCGCCTTGTTCATCGGACTGAGGCTTTACAATGTGCTCGGCGAACGCACCGGTCATGAGCAGCCGATCGTCAAACCCGCCGACGCCGACGCCGATGCGCGAGTCGAGCCGCGCACCGCGACCACGCAGGAGCTTGCCGCTTCAAGCGCCAGCGACGCCAACGACCTTGCCTATTTGCCGGCGGCGGGTCCGGGAGTGCGCGCCCTGCTTGCCGCCGATCCGTCGTTCGATGTCGCGCGCTTCCTCGAAGGCGCGCAGGCGGCGTACCGGCTGATTCTCGAAAGCTTTTGGAAGGGCGATCTCGATGCGATGCGACCGCATGTCGACGGCCATATTTACGACGCCTTCGCAGGCGCGGTCGAGCAGCGCGCCACCGATGGTCTCGTGCTCGACAATCGCCTCGTCGCGATCGAGCAGGCGGTGATCGCGGGCGCCGAAGTCGATCGCAAGATCGCGCTCGTCACGGTGCGGTTCGAGGCCGACATTGCCGCGGTCACGCGCAATGCCGAAGGCGAAGTGGTTGCCGGGTCACTGTCCGACGCGGTCCAGACTCGCGACCGCTGGACCTTCCGCCGCGACATCGGGGCGCACGACCCCAATTGGCAGCTCGTCGAGACTGACGAAGAAGAGTGAGCGTCCGCCTTCGTAGCGCTGCGGGAATCGCGTTCGGCCTGCTGCTCGCGGGCGGCGGGGTGCGCGCCACGCAGCCCGCGAGCAACAGGCAGACCGCGATTCCCGCAGCGCTACGAAGGCGGACGCTCACTCTTCTTCGTC
>JBKJTQ010000261.1:0-3468 GCA_046589895.1 Sphingomicrobium sp. | reverse complement strand
TCCGACTCTTGCGCCGCTGCCATGCTTCGCCGCCGAGCCGGTCGAGCACGGCGCGCTCGCTGTCGCTGCCATAGCGGGTCAGCACGTCGATATTCTCGACCGGTACGTAGAGCTTGTCGCCGCCCGCATAGCTTAAAGCGACGCAGTCATGCGGCGCCTTGCCGACCATGAGCGAGATCAGCCCCTCGTAGCGGGCAATGCCATGGTCGGCGTGGACGACGAGGTCGCCCGGAGTCAGCGCTGCCAATTCGCTGAGGAAGGCATCGGCGCTTTTGCGTCGCTTCTTGCGCCGCACCAGCCGGTCGCCAAGCATGTCCTGCTCGGTCAGCACCACGACGTGCGGCGCGGCGAAGCCATGGTCGAGCGGCAATACGATCAGCGCGGCTTCGGACTTGGCACCAAGCGCGGCCTGCCAGCTATCGACCAGCTTGAGGCTGCTCAGCCCATGCTCGTCGAGCAGCCCGGCAAGCCGCTCACGCGCACCGATGGTGTAACTGGCGAGGATGACTTTTTTCTTGTCCTTGCGCAGCTTGGCGATGTGTTTGACCACCGCTTCATAGACATTGGCGTTTTGCGCGCGCTCGGGGGCAAAGTCCCGCGGTCCCTCGACCGCAAAGTCGATGACCCTGTCGCTCGCGGGTTCGGCAAAGGTCGAGGTGAGGTGGATCGGCCGCGCGGCAATGGCGCCCTGCCACTCCTTCTTCGTCAGATAAAGCGCCGACGGCGCGAGCGGACGATAGCTTCCCGGCGCGACAACCATCGCGCGCTCGCGATTGGTGTAATAATCCTGGATTGACTCGGCGCGGCTGTCGAGCGCGCCATCGGTGCCCGAATCGCGGACGATGACGTCGTTGTCGCTTAGGTGCTCGAACAGAGTGACGAGCTTATCCTCGAACAACGGCAGCCAATGCTCCATCCCGGCGAGCCGCCGCCCTTCGCTTACCGCCTGGTACAGGGGGTCGCCCGTCGCATTCCCCCCGAACGTCTCGCGATAGCGCGCACGGAAGCGCTTGACGCTCTCCTCGTCGAGCAAGGCCTCCGAGGCGGGCATCAGGGTGAACGCCCCGGTCGCCCCGGTCGAGCGCTGGTCGGCGGGATCGAAGCGTCGCATGGTTTCAATCTCGTCGCCGAAGAAGTCGAGCCGCAGCGCACTGGTCTCGCCCGCGGGAAAGAGATCGATGATCGACCCGCGCACCGCAAACTCGCCCGCATCATGCACCGCGTCGCTACGCTGATAGCCATTAGCGACGAGCAGTTTGACCAACGCCTCGCGTTCAACCCGTTCGCCCTCGGCGAGCCGCCGCGTCAACTGGCGAATGCGGAACGCGGTCATCACGCGCTGGGTCACCGCATTGGCGGTCGCGACGAGCAGTTGCGGCGCTTCGCTCGGCACCTGCAGCACCTGCAACGTCGCCAGGCGTTCGGCCATCACGCGCAGCGCGGGGCTGGCGCGGTCGTAGGGCAGGCAATCCCAAGCGGGCAGGTTGAGGACATCGACCTCGGGCGCGAATACCGGGACGGTATCGGTGATCGCGCGCAGGGCGGCTCCGTCGGCGCCGATGACCACCGCACGCCCGCCGTTTCCCGTGCCATGCACCGCGCGGGCAAGGTCGGCGGCAAACCATGGCAGGAAGCCGGTTGGCACGCTGGTAAGGATGAGCGGCGTCTTGGCTTTGAAGATCGTAGGGAAGGACTCGCTCACTTGGCCACCGTGATAAAATCGAGTTTGCGGAGCGCGTCCATCATCGGTCCCTCAAACCGCTCGGGAACGGCCGCCGTTCCGATCGCCCACGCCATGATGTCGACGTCGGTCTCCATCAGCAGCGCGGCGAACAATGCGCGTTCATGTGCGTCCCATCCGCCGTGATGAGCATCGAAAAACCCCCCGATCATCATATCCGCCTCGCGCGTGCCGCGGTACCAGGCGCGATATTTGAGCGCCCGCAAAACCTCGTCCATCAAATTCTCCACGCGCGAATAGCCCGCTGGCGAAATCGCCGCGGGTCGTTGCCGTTTGCTGTAGAACGGGAAAGGACCGAGCGAAACCCGGCGGTTGTCAACACCGTTGGCTAGGCTTAGCCTCGTCGCCGGGGGATCGGTGATGATTGAACGGGCCAGCCCGGCTTCTGACCGGATTGACGAGATTGACGCGCTCCGTGGGTTGGCTTTGTTCGGGATTCTCTTTGCGAACATCCTTTATTGGTCAGGCTGGGGATTGGTCACCGACAGCGAACGCGCTGCGATGGCCGGTCCGCAGATGCAAATGTGGCAATATCGCTTCCACCACATGCTGATTGACGGAAAATTCTACAGCCTTTTCTCGCTTCTCTTTGGCGCTGGCTTTGCGCTTCAGCTGGACCGGTTGACCCGTCGCGGAGTGGACGGGCTTCGCCTTTACCGTAGGCGGGTGGCCGTGCTGCTGATTTTCGGCTTGCTGCATAGTCTGGTGATTTGGGACGGGGACATACTGACTCTCTACGCGTTGATGGGATTCCTGTTGCCAGTCTTCTGCAGATGGCGCGACCGCGATCTGCTCCTCGCCGCGGCGATACTGATCTTCGTTATTCCCGCCGTCGGGGTATCACTGTTCGAGGCCATGGATTGGCATCCCGAAGCAAGCATCTACGCCTTCAGCGATCACCTGCTCAAGGCGCTTGGATACCGTCCTGGAGCTGATCTTGCGATGCGGATGTTACCAGACGCCGGATTGCGCGAAGTGGTTTCATGGAACTTCAGCGGAACCGCTTTCAGCCTGGCGCTTCGTCTCGAAAGCTGGCGAATTCCGAAGGTTCTGGGGATCATGCTGCTCGGAATTTGGACTGGGCGGCGGTTGGCGGCGGGAACGCTGCTCGATGACCACCGATTGCTATGGCTGTTGTTCGTCGTTGGGCTTTTGGTTGGCCTTCCGTTTACAGTGGTTTACGCGCTTACGCCGGGTTTGGAACAGTCGAGCCTTGCCTCGATTTTTGGCACCGTGCCGCTCGCCATTGCCTATGCCTCCGCCTTTGCACTGGCATGGCCGCATATGAGCCGGTGGCTTGGAATTCTCGCTGCGCCGGGGAGGATGGCACTCACCAACTACCTAACACACAGTGTGGTCGGCGCACTGATCTTCTACGGAATTGGTTTCGGTCTGATCGGCAGGCTGTCGCCCCCAGCATTTTACACCGTCGCTTGTCTTATTTTTATCGCTCAGATCGCTCTTTCACGCTGGTGGCTGGCGCGTCACGCACAAGGCCCGATGGAAGCGCTTTGGCGGCAGTTGACCTATGGGCGGCGTGCGCTGGCAGGGAAGGAGCGCCCGCGCTAAGGGTCGCCGGCGATGCGACCCGAAATCCTCAATCCTTTGTTCGCCGAAGTCGAGGCCTTGAAGGGGGTCGGACCGGGGATTGCCAAGTCGCTCGCACGGCTCAACCTGACCCGCGCGATCGACCTCGCTTATCATTTGCCGACCGGCACGATCGAGCG
>JBKJTQ010000242.1:0-4819 GCA_046589895.1 Sphingomicrobium sp. | reverse complement strand
ACATTCGCGACCTTGCATCATTGATGCGGCAATGCGAGGCGAACGGCCTGCCAGCATCCTGGAGACGTCATGGAGATTGTTCGTCATGAGCTGGATAGCGATGCACCGCCCTCCGATCGGCTGATCGTCGGAATCGCCCAGATTGCTCCCGCATGGTTCGATCGCGATGCGACGCTCGCCAAGGTGGTCGATGCGGCGCGGCAAGCCGCAGCCGGGGGCTGCGAATTGCTGTGCCTGGGCGAGGCGCTGGTTCCAGGCTATCCCTTCTGGCTCGAGCATAGCGGGGGCGCGCGGTTCGACGATCCGCGCCAAAAGCAATTGTTTGCGCGCTATGTTGATCAGGGCGTTGTGATCGAACGAGGCGATCTCGCTCCGCTCTGCGCGGCGGCGCGCGAATCGGGCATGGCCTTATATGTCGGCGTCGTCGAACGGGCCCCCGATCGCGGCGGGCACAGCCTTTATTGCAGTCTCGTCTTCATCGACGCTACGGGCACAATCGCGAGCGTTCATCGCAAGCTTCAGCCGACCCATGAGGAGCGACTCGTCTGGGCGCCTGGCGACGGCCACGGCTTGCGCGTCCATGGCCTTGCGCCATTCCGGGTCGGCGGGCTGAATTGCTACGAGAATTGGATGCCCCTGCCGCGCGCCGCACTGTACGGCCAGGGCGAGGATTTGCATGTCGCGGTGTGGCCGGGTGGCGAACAAAACACCGCCGATATTACACGATTCATTGCGCGAGAAAGTCGCTCTTACGTGGTCTCGGCCTCCTCGCTGATGACGCACGAGCATATCCCGGGTGACTTTTCCGCAGGCGACGACATGCGCGCGTCGGGACTGGCTTCCTTCGCCAATGGCGGGTCGGCGATCGCCGGACCCGACGGCAAATTCGTCGTGCCGCCGCAGACCGATCGCGAGCTTTTGATCCTTGCCGAGATTGATCATGGCGCGGTGCGGCGTGAGCGGCAGAATTTCGACGTCGCCGGCCATTATAGCCGGCCCGACGTGACGCGCCTGATGGTCGATCGCACGCGGCAATCGACAGTCCAGTTCAACGACCGAGGCTGCGACGACATTGTTCCGGGCGGTGCGTTCTGATCGCAATGGCTCGAATGGATGCGTCACCGGCCGGCGCCGTCTCACTGAAACAGACTCTAAGCGAGGACATCGACCATAGGCTGAAAGGCGGCGCGTGAATCCATTCTACGAGCAAATGAAGACGAGCGTGTTCGAGCGCATGAGCCTCGCCGCCGCCAAGCATCAGGCGATAAATCTGGGGCAGGGGTTTCCCGATTTTGGCTGGCCGCCCGAAATACTCGAGGCGGCGGCGGCAGCGTTGCGCGAGGGATCGAACCAATATGCGCCGTCGCGCGGATTGCCCGCGCTCCGCGAGGCGGTGGCGGGTCATTATGCGCGCCATCATGGCCTTGCGATCGACGCTGCGGGGGTGTGCGTGACCTCGGGCGCGACCGAGGCGCTGGCGGCGGCGATCTTTGCTACTGTCGAACCCGGCGATGAGGTGATTGTGATAACCCCGGCCTATGACGCTTATGTGCCCCTCGTGCGCCGCGCCGGCGGAGTCGCGCGCGAGGTCGCGCTTATGCCCCCAGGCTGGCGGATCGAGCGCGCCGCACTAGATGCTGCGGTGACTCCGGCCACACGCGCAATAATCTTCAACAATCCGCACAATCCGACCGGGCGGCTGTTCGACGCGGTCGAACTTGAGGCGGTGGCGAGCGTGGCGCGCGAGCACGACCTGATCGTGATTAGCGACGAGGTGTGGGAACATCTGCTGATGGACGGGCAAGAATTCGTGCCGATCGCTGGGCTCGACGGGATGGCGGCGCGGACGATCAAATGCGGGTCGGCGGGAAAGATTTTCTCGCTCACCGGGTGGAAAATCGGTTGGATCGCGGCGGACCCCAAGCTCGCCACGCTAGCGGCGCGCGCGCACCAGTTCCTGACCATCGCCTCGGCGCCCCATCTGCAGGCCGCGGTGGCCTATGGGATGGCCGAGGGCGATCGCTGGCTGGCACCGATGCGGCAGCAGTTCGCGGCGGCGCGCGACCGGATGGCCGAGGGGCTCGGAGCGGCGGGGTTCGCGGTGCTGCCGAGCGCGGCGACCTATTTCATGATCGTCGATCTCGCCGCGTCGGGCATCAGGCTCGACGACGAAGCCTTTGCCGCGCTCGCGGTCGAGCAGGCGGGGGTCGCGGTGGTGCCGTTGTCGCCGTTCGCCGAGCAGCATTCACCGCGCCACCTGATCCGCTTGTGCTTCGCGAAGCGCGACGACACAATCGATGCCGGGGTCGCGGCATTGGCGCGTGCAAAGGCGCTCGCCATCTAAGCTTCGGCCGCTTCCTGACCGGCGTAGCCTGGCCAGCGCGTGGCCCATTCGTCGAGCCAGGCAGTGAGCGTGCTCGGTTCGAGCGGGCGCGAGACGAAATAGCCTTGCGCGACGTCGCAATTGAGCGTGCACAGCATCGCCAGTTGCTCCTCGGTCTCGACCCCCTCGGCGGTACAGGTCAGGCCCAGGCCGTGCGCCAGCTCGATCATGCATTTGACGATCAGCGCGCTGTCGGCCGAGGTCGCGGCATCGGTGATGAAGAAACGGTCTATCTTGAGTTCGGTGAACGGCAATTGGCGCAATTGCATGAGCGTCGAATAGCCGGTCCCAAAATCGTCAATCGCAAGCCCGATGCCCTTGATGCGGAAGCGCGTCAGCGTGTCCATCAGCTTGATCAGCGGCTGGGTCGCGCCCTCGGTCAGTTCGAGCACGAGGCGTTCGGTAGGAACGCCCAGCGCGCGGCACATCCGTTCGACGAGGTCGGGGAAGTCGAGTTGGTCGAGGCTCAGCGCGCTGATGTTGAACGCGATGCACGTGTCGATCCCCTGATCGCGCCAGCTCAGCCATTGGCGAAGCGCGGTGCGCAGTCCCCATTGGGTAAGCTCGCCGATCAGTCCATGCTTTTCGGCGAGCGGGACGAAGCGCGACGGCGGCACCGTTCCGATCTGCGGATCGTCCCAGCGGACCAGCGCCTCAACGCGCTTCAAACTGCCGTCGGCGAGCGACACCTTGGGCTGATAAACCATGTGCAGCCGGCCGTTGATCAACGCGCGTTCGAAGCCGTCGAGCAGCCCGAGGTCGGCGGCCGGGATCATGGCACAAGGGTCGCCTTCAGTTGCAGCAAGATATCTTCGATCGCCTCGAGCCGGGTTGGCTTTTCGAGCGGGCCGACCATGTGCAGTCCGAGCGCTTCGCCGAGCCGGAACGCGCTGTCGAGCACGCGCCGGTCGAAGCCCGAGATGATCAGCACCGGGCCGTCGAAACCGCGCTCGGCAAGGAAGCGCAGCAATTCGACCCCGTCGCTGTCGGGCATGCCAAGGTCGATGACGATGAGCGCGGGGCGGTCGGCGTCGAACTGGTCACGAAAATCCTTATCGCCGTCGGCGATTTGCGGGGCATAGCCGGACAGGTCGGCCGCCTTGGCGACGAACGCGGCGAGTTGCGGCTCATCGTCGATCAGCAGCAGCCGCGGTTGCACCATGTCGAGCATCTCCAACCCTCAGCCGAGAAGGGTCCGCGTCATCACTGCAACGCTTTACGAGCCAAGGTCAAACGATCGAAACCGGATTTTAACCTCGCTGCGCCTAATTATATCCTTTGAGGCGGCGTGGGTCGCGCATGGAGGGACATGCATGTTCGAGACGTTGATCCGGCGCAAGCCGCTTCGGTCGCTGGGGCAACAGGACGAAGCCTTTGATTCGACCAGTTTCTCATTGTCCACGTCAGTGCCGCGGCCCGAGGAGCGGCGCGACGATCCGCGCACCCTGTCGACGCTGCGGATCGCCAAGCTGACTGAAAGCGGCGGCCGAGAACAATTGATCCGCGTGCGCAATGTCTCGGCGGGTGGGCTGATGGCCGAGATCGGTCATCCGCTGAGCGTCGGCGACGGCGTCGCGCTTGAGCTCAGCTCGCAGAAAATTCCCGCGACGGTGGTGTGGACCCGCGACGGAACAGTAGGGCTGAAGTTCGACCAGGGAGTCGACCTTGGCGAACTGCTCGCCGGGCGCAAGCCTCGCCACGGCTTTCGCGCGCGCCCGCCGCGGCTCGATGTCGACTGCAAGGCAACGCTCAAGCTCGGCAAAACCTATTATACCGTCGACGTGCACGATATTTCACTGGGTGGGGTCAAGGTCGAACCGATCGAGGAATATTGCCTCGGCAAGCAAGTGGTGGTGGTGGTCGAAAGCCTGCGTCCGATTCGCGGCGAAGTGCGCTGGTTCTCCGATCGCCGCGCGGGGATCGTGTTCGACCAGCCGATCAGGTTCGAGGAACTCGCCGAATGGGTCGGAAAACGGCTCGAACTCGCCGCATTGAAGGCGAGCTACAAACGCTAGGGGTTTAATCGGGTGCCTATGGCTTCTATCTTCATTGCGACTGGTAATGGAGAAAGTCATGGCGCAGGGAATCGCGGTCGTTGCGGGCGGATGTTTCTGGTGCACCGAGGCGATCTACCTCGACGTCGCCGGGGTCGAGAAAGTCGAGAGCGGCTATATCGGCGGGCAGGTGGTCAACCCGACTTACAGCCAGGTGTGCGACGGCGCCACCGGCCATGCCGAAGCGGTCCGGCTGACCTTCGATCCTGGCGTCATCGGCTATGGCGACCTGCTCGACATCTTTTTCGCTACCCACGACCCGACTCA
This sequence comes from Sphingomicrobium sp., assembly GCA_046589895.1. Classification (GTDB taxonomy): domain Bacteria; phylum Pseudomonadota; class Alphaproteobacteria; order Sphingomonadales; family Sphingomonadaceae; genus Sphingomicrobium. Next base: position 115 of record JBKJTQ010000242.1, on the reverse strand, counting down.
GCTCAACCGCCAGGGTGGCGATGTGGGAACGCAATATCGCTCGGCGATCTTCCCGCAGGATGAAGCGCAGGAAGCCGAAGCCCGCGACGGAATCGAGCGCGCGCAGACCGACCAA
>JBKJTQ010000202.1:0-3745 GCA_046589895.1 Sphingomicrobium sp. | reverse complement strand
CATGACCGCGCGGCGCTTCCTCAATCTGAGCGATGCGGGGGCGGAGGGGATTGCGGCGATCCTCGACGAGGCGATGACTCGCAAGGAGGCGCGCATCGGCTGGCACAAGGGCAAGATCGATGCCGACGCGCCGCTCGCCGGGCATGTGCTGGCGATGATCTTCGAGAAAAATTCGACCCGCACCCGGGTCAGCTTCGATATGGCGATGCGGCAATTGGGGGGCAGTTCGCTCATTCTTGACGGGACATCGTCGCAACTGGGGCGCGGCGAGCCGATCGCGGATACTGCGCGCGTGCTGTCGCGCTATGTCGATGCGATCATGATCCGCACCGACGATCACGCCAAGGCCGAGGAACTCGCCGATCACGCCACGGTGCCGGTGATCAACGGGCTCACCGACCTGTCGCATCCGTGCCAGATATTGGCCGACATGCAGACCGTGATCGAGCGTCGCGCCAAGCTTGCCGGGAGCCGCTGGGCGTGGGTCGGCGACGGCAATAATGTCTGCAATTCGCTGATCGAGGGCGCGGCGCTGATGCACTTCGGCCTGGCGGTGGCGACGCCGAACGGATTTGAGCCCGACGCGTCGATGGTCATGCTCGCAAGCATGCGCGAGGATATTTATTTCGGCGCCGACCCGGGGGAGGCGGTCGCCGACGCAGAGGTGGTGGTGACCGACACCTGGACATCGATGGGTCATGTCGACGAAGACTATCGCCGCGAGGCGTTTGCCGCTTACCAGATCGACGAGGCGATGATGGCGCGTGCGATTCCGGACGCGACCTTCCTCCACTGCCTCCCCGCGCATCGCGGCGAGGAAGTTAGCGCGGGCGTGATCGACGGGGCGCAATCGGCGGTGTGGGACGAGGCCGAAAACCGCCTCCATGCGCAAAAGGCCTTGTTGCTGTGGGCGATGGGGAAGCTCTGAAACGCTGGCCCGTACTGAGTGTCTCGACATTACTCGACAGATACGGATTTGGGATCGGGAACGCCGCTTGGCGGTTGCGTTTCCGCAGGCGCGCAACCATCTCGTCGCGATGAACGAGACCGACCTCAAACTCGATGTCACCATGGGCGTGACGATCAATGCGCGTCATGCCCGCGGGCGCGCGGCGCGGCTTGGGCCGACGCTCGACCAGATCCTCACCAATCACAATTATCCGCCGGTGCTCGAGACCTTGCTCGCCGAGGCGCTAGTGCTGACCGCCTTGCTCGGATCGTTGCTCAAGGATCCCGAGGGTCAGCTCACAATCCAGGCGCAGACCGAACGCGGCGCGGTCGACCTGATGGTGTGCGACTATAAGGCAGGCGAGCTGCGCGGCTACATCCGCCATGACCCAGACCGGCTCGCCGAAGCCGGGCCGCATCCAACCTTGTTCGCTTTGTTCGGCAAGGGTTATCTCGCGATCACCTTTGATCAGCCCGCGACCGACGAGCGCTATCAGGGGATCGTGCCCCTGGAGGGCGAGGGGCTAGGGCAAGCGGCGCAAAGCTATTTCAGCCAGTCCGAGCAAATCCCGTCGATCGTGCGACTGGCGGTGCGCAAGGACGAGAAAGGCTGGGTCGCGGGTGGGATCATGTTCCAGCACCTTCCCGAGGGTGAGGAAGGCCGCGAGCGGCTCCATACGCGGCTCGATCATCCTGAATGGCCGCACGTCGCGGCGTTGGCCGGGTCGGTCAAGCCCGACGAACTGACCGAGCGCGCTTTGCCGCTCGATGAGCTGGTGTGGCGGCTGTTCCACGAGGAAGAGGAAGTGCGCACGCTCGATCCGGTAATGCTGTCGAAGGGGTGCCGCTGCAGCCCCGACTATATCGCCTCGGTGCTCGCGCGCTTCCCCGCCGAGGAGCAGGCGGGAATGGTCGGCGAGGACGGAATGATCCGGGTCGATTGCGAATTTTGCGCGACAAGCTTTCCTATCGCGTTGCCGGAAGAGGTTACGGAGACCTAATATGATGACCGACTGCAACTATGATAGAACGATTGAGGTGAAGAAAACACTCAAGCGCGGCGCGACCCTCGCGTTGATCGGTTTGCTGTCGGTCGCGGCGGCGGGTCCGCGGGCGCTCGCCCCTGCGAGCGGCGGGCTATGGCAGGTCGCTCATTCGGCGCGCGGTGGTCCGCAGCGGAATCTGTGCATCGCCGACCCGCTCGAGCTTGGCCAATGGGAACATCGCGGGGGGCGCTGTTCGCGGGTTATTCTGTCGGACCAGGGCAATAAAACGGTGATTAATTACAGCTGCGTCGACGGCGGATTCGGGCGGTCGGAGATTACCCAGCTTACGCCGCGCACGTTGCGCGTCGCGACGCAGGGAATTTCGGCGGGCGGGCCGTTCAATTACGTGATTCACGCGCGCCGCGTCCGAAATTGCACACCTCGTTAAGCTTATATTTACCAAAGTCTTGGTAAGAGGAGTTCGTACCGGATTCGGTGCGCTTTCCTCCCTACGGGCGCGAGCCCGACCTGGGCCGCCCTGCCGAACGGCAATCGGGCGGCCCTTTCTTGTTCGCGTCCGGTCGCGAACGCCGCGCGCGGCTGTTCAGGCGACAGCGGGGCGGGTAAAGGTGCCCTAATGCTATCCTTCATCGCCAAGGCCGCCTTGGGCGGACTGACCATCGCGATCGTCGCGACGATCGCCAAGCGCTATCCCGGCTGGGGCGGGCTGATCGCCGCGCTGCCTCTGACGTCGATCCTCGCATTGTCGCTGTTGTGGATCGACACGCGCGAGAACGAACAGGTCGCGGCGCTGGCGACGAGCATATTGTGGTTCATCATCCCCTCGCTGCCAATGTTCATCGCGCTTCCGGTGATGCTGCGCGGCGGGATGGGCTATTGGCTCGCGATCGGGATTTCGGTGGCGGGAACGTTGTTGCTCTACGCATTGACCTTATGGGCGCTGCCGCGCTTCGGGGTGAAGCTGTGAGACAGGCGGTTGTATTGCTGTCGGGCGGGCTCGATTCGATGGTTTGCGCGGCGCTGGCGCGCGAGGCGGGGTTTCGGGTGCTCGCACTAACCATCGATTATCGCCAGCGCCACCGCGTCGAGCTCGACGCTGCCAAGATCATCGCCGCGCAGTGCGCCGACCGCCACATCGTCCTGCCGCTTGACCTTAGCGCCTTTGGCGGGTCAGCGCTGACTGCCGACATCGACGTTCCCAAGGGCGGGATCGAAGCGGGAATTCCAGTCACTTATGTTCCCGCGCGCAACACCGTTTTCCTCAGCCTGGCGCTGGCATGGGCCGAAGCTGCAGGCGCGCGCGACCTGTTCGTCGGGGTCAATGCGCTCGATTATTCGGGCTATCCCGACTGCCGCCCCGAGTTCATCGCGGCGTTCGAAACGCTCGCCAACTTGGGCACCAGGGCAGGGGTCGAAGGGGCGGGATTTACGATCCATGTGCCGCTGCAGGAAATGACCAAGGCCAACATTGCGCGCGAAGCGGTGCGGCTCGGGCTCGACGCGGGAATCAGCCATAGCTGCTACGACCCCGCGATCGACGGCGGAGCGTGCAGGCTGTGCGATGCGTGCCGGCTGCGCGCCAAGGGGTTCGAGCAGGCCGGACTGACCGACCCGACGCGCTACGCGGCGGGCACGGCGGCGCCGTAAATGGCTTATGCGGTCAAAGAGGCGTTTCTGACGCTCCAGGGCGAGGGCGTACAGACGGGGAGCCGCGCGGTGTTTCTGCGCTTTGCCGGGTGCAATTTGTGGTCCGGGCGCGAGGAGGATCGGCGCAATGCTGTGTGCCATTT
>JBKJTQ010000127.1:0-3680 GCA_046589895.1 Sphingomicrobium sp. | reverse complement strand
GCCCGGAAGCGTCACCGGGGGGGGAGGGTTGACGCTTCCGGGCCCATGTCTTGGATAGCGAGAGCGGGGGGGCAAAAGGTCACTATCCGAAGTAGAAAACTATCAATGCGATCCGGGGTTCCATCGGCGTTCAATTTTTTTGAATCTTTTTTCAGCCGACGAATCCGGGGCGTCCGGTGATCGCGATCGAGGCCTCGTAAGCGCCTACCAGCGGGTCGTGGTGCAATTTGGTCCGAAGCTGGCGGGCCAGGCCGCCGAGGACGCGGCCGTAGCGGGTCGCTAGCAGTTCCTCCAGCTCGGCACCGCCGATCAGCGCCGGCGAGACCACCCTCAGCGTTGCGCGATCCTCCTCGGGGCCAGCCTTGACCGAAATGCGCACTTGAGCGCCCGTCATGCAGTTCATCGCCAGCTCGACGATCTCGGTCAGAAGGAACGCGATGGCAGTCGCGACATCCTGGTTGACCAGCACGGGCTCCGTCTCGATCGTGATGCCCAGCCGGGCGGCCTGTTCGGGAGCGGTGGCGCGGATATTCGCAGCGAGTTCGCCGATCACCGAGCGCAAGTCGAGCCCGCGATTTTCCTCCATTTCGGCATAATGGTTGCGGTGGACCACCGCGAGCGCATCCACGCGGCGTTGGATCGAGGCGTACGCCTCGGCCGCCTCCACGTTCTTGGCGCCGCGCGCGTGGAAATTGATCAGGCTCGCTATTACCTGCAGGTTGTTCTTCACGCGGTGATGGACTTCGCGCGTCAGCTTGGTCTGACGGACGAGCCCTTCGGCGAGATCGGCTTCGTGCACCTGCACTGTGCGACTGATCTCGCGGAAGGTCTCGCCCAGCTCACGAATCTCCTGCGCCGGCATCGCGCCGATCCGCTCGAAATCGATGACTTCGCCCGGCTTGTAAGCGCCAACGCTGGCGCGCAACTGGCGCAAGGGGCGAATCAGCAGGATATCGACGACGAACCAGCCGATCGCGGCCGCGGCGATCCACATCACCAATAGCAGCACAGTGCTTATGATGATCGGCGACGTCATCGGCGCGCCGGGCACGGACATCTGGATCGCGAGCCCGTCGATATCCAGGTCGGCGCGTACCGTTTCGTGCCGGTCGAGCGGACCGCCAGCCGGAAGATGGCGCAGGCCGAGCCTTTCATTGCCCTTGATAAGCTCGAGCCCGTATTCGGGGACGAACCCGTTGGGCCGAGCGATCGCGTTGAGGGCTTCAGCGGGATAATAAGCCGTGGCGCTCACGCCGTGCCCGCCGATGCGGATCGATAGGCCATTATCGACGATCGCTGCGCGCAGCTGCGACGGTCCGAGCACCGCCGCGCCCGCGATCGTGAAGCGCTCGCCGCACAATATCCTGCCCGCGCCGCTGACTATCGCGAACCGCGCGGATGCCTGCGCGCCCAAGGTGCCCGCCAGCCTCGTGCATGCAGGAACATTGCCGGGATCGGCTTCGAGCGATGCCAGCGCCTGAGTCAATTGGGCGATGTGATTGGCTAGCAGGGTGTGCACCGTGCTCGAGCTTTCCTCGGTCATCGCGCGCAGCCGCTCTCGCGCCTGGGTGCTGGCATTCTGCGTCGTTTGAATGGTAATGAAGAGCGCGATCAGCGCGAGTGGCAGCAATGCGCCGCCGAGAATGAGGAAAAGTTTGGCGCCCGTCTGCATCCGCGCCAGCGCCGCCACCGGAGCTCTGGTGCGCTTATCGGGGTCGGATTCTTCCATTTTGTCGGAAGTCAGTCGAGCTTTTTCAAAAGCGCGAGCAGATCGTCAGGAATTTCTTCGCCGACGGTTTCATCATAGGCCTGGCGCAGGGCATCGCCGACGCTGCGGTGCGGCTTGTCACCTTCATCCCCGCCCTTCGACCGAGCCGGCTTGGCCATCTCTTTCTTCGCGGAAACCACCAATTCCCCCTTGAGGACGCCGGAATGTTCCGGGACCGGTATAAAACGAAACCGCCGAGCGCAAGCACTCAGCGATATTGGCTGCCTCAAACCGGTTCAGCCGCATGAAACCAAATAGCGGATCGTTTGTTCCACATGCGATGCAATATCCGGGGAGGGGCTTCCTTCGGGTACAGAAACATTTGCAATGGGCCGTAACGCGCGCGAAACAAGCGTCCGTACCGAAGTGGAGAAATTACCGATTATGTCGCTTGGACAGCAACTCGCGCCGCACCTTCCCCTTTTGCGGCGTTACGCCCGTGCCTTGACGGGCAACCAGACCGAGGGCGACCGCTATGTTCGCGCCGCTCTAGAGGCGATCGTCGCGGCGCCGGACCAGTTCCCCCTCGAAGTTGATCCCCGGCTCGGCCTTTACCGCACTTTCCAGGCGATTTGGCAGTCGACGCACCTGGAGGAAGAGGATCTGATCGAGGATGCGACCAGCGAAAATGAGGGAATCGCGCGAAAGCGCCTTGCACGCCTCACGCCGCTTTCGCGCCAAGCGCTGCTGCTGACCACGGTCGAAGGGTTCAGCGTGGAAGATGCCGGCTATCTGATCGAAGAGGAGCCACAGGATGTGTCAAATCTGGTCGCCGAGGCAGTCGCCGAGATCGAACGCCAGACCCGCACCCGTGTGATGATCATCGAAGACGAGCCGCTGATCGCAATGGATCTCGAGCAGATCGTCCGCGACCTCGGCCATGACGTGACCGGGGTTGCCGTCACACGCGACGAGGCTGTGGCGTTGGCGATGGAGGTTCGTCCGGGCCTTGTCCTTGCCGACATCCAGCTCGCCGACGACAGTTCGGGGATCGACGCGGTCAAGGACATCCTGGTCGAATTTTCGGTGCCGGTGATCTTCATTACCGCCTTCCCCGAGCGGTTGCTGACCGGCACGCGCCCCGAACCGACCTTCCTGATCACCAAGCCGTTCCAACGCTCGACGGTCAAGGCGGCGATCAGTCAGGCCTTGTTCTTCGACGCCGCGACGGTGCCAGCGGGCTGACGCCGAGCTTAGATTGAATCGTTGTTCGTCCGTTACGGAACAGTCAACGATGGACCCGCGTTGGGCGGGGGAATAATCAATTTCCTTCGCCAGGGTACTCATGACCGACCAGACGCCAGAACATCTCACTACGACCGAAGCGCGTGCCGGAAACCGGAATCCGGTCAACCGAATAGTCCTCGGCGTAAGCCTTGTGCTGATCGTTGTGATCTTCGCAGCGATATTGTTCGTCGCCCGGTAACAGCCTACATTCATTTAGCAGAGGCTATCACCAGTTGGCGGCTTAAACGCTGCCGGTATTCAAACGGGGCGGCAATTTTTGACTGATCGTGATGACAATGATGCTTTGGACGAGCCGCGGATCGAGTGGGTGCCGCTGCCCGACAATGAATTCAAGGAACAGCTCGCGCTGGTGATCCCGCACCTGCGTGCGTTCGGCCGTTCGCTGTCAGGCAGCCGCGATCTTGCCGACGATCTGGTCCAGGAGACGATGCTCAAAGCGTGGGCCGCGCGATTGCGTTTCCAAGCCGGGACCAACATGCGCGCGTGGACCTTCATCATTCTGCGCAACCTGTTCTTGAGCCAGATGCGGCGTGCGCGCTTCAAGGGCGAATGGGACGATGTCACCGCCGCCAAGATCCTCGCTGCCCCCGCCAGCCAGGACAAGCACGTCGAGCTCGGCGATCTCCAGCGCGCACTGCTTCACCTGCCGCAACCCCAGCGCGAG